>NZ_FOXB01000032.1:0-24319 GCF_900115615.1 Hydrogenimonas thermophila
TCTCATTAGTCGTCATTTTTTTCCTCCAACTCCATAAAGAGCCATATTATCGGGGTTTTCTCCACTAATTAGACCAATAAAAATTTCAAAGATATTCGCTAGTTCATCAACTTTTTCATAAAAGTAAAGCAAAATAGATTTCATATGCATTAATCCATACATAAAGAAGCTTTGTTCTTTATGTTCATGCTTTAAAATATCGATAGGTTTTTTCTTAGCTTTAAGAATGCCAATAAAATAACTCCATACAAAAGAGAGTGAGATTAAGCCAAAGAGCAAAGTAATCTTTTTACGGTCAGTCAAATGAGTCTCTTCAAGGTTAAAACCTCTTTTTTTTAATGCACTAAAAAGCACTTCAATTTCCCATCTTTGCTTATATATAGCGATGATACTCTTCTTTTCAACATTTGATACCACAATGATTAACTCACCTTTTTCATTTTTTGCACCAGCTATTCTTAACCCATCAATACCATACATTACATACTTTTTTTAAATGCAAAAAGCCTTTATTTGGTACTTTTGCAAAAAGAGTTGATACTTTTTTACCATTTACCAATGTATTGTTTCTTACTCTTATTACAAAGGGGATCTCTCTTCTTTGAAGCCAAGCAAACCACTCTTTTCCTATAAACTCTCTATCTGCTAAAAGCACTTCAATCTTTTCTACTCCAAAAAGATTGATAAATTCTTTTACTATTCTAATCCTATCCCTGTAACTACTATTACCTCGCTTCTTATCTAAAAGATACCATAATATCGGTACCGCTATACCTTTATACTTCACGGCTAATACCAAAATATTGATATGGGTTTTACCAAATTTCCAATTGGTCCTATCCATGATTAAAGTCCACTTCTCACTCTTTGGTAAAAAACTTGCTAACAGCCTTGCAAACACTCTCCTATCAAACTCAAACTTTTGAAAAAATCTTGTTACTCTTCTATAGTTCGCTTTATCTTCGAGCTTTGAGTTTAAATAACTGGCTAATCTTTTTAGATTTACACTCCTCTCTTGTATAATTGCCATTATCAAAGCTACTATGACATGAACCCGTGCTTTATGCCAACCTGTCAATTCTTTGATTTTAAGCTCTAATTTGATACGATCTCCCTCTATTTTGTTTACTTTTTTCATAACACTATTTTATCAAAACTCCATTCTCTGTGGAGTTTTGACGACTAGTGAGAAAAAAAATAATATAAATGAGATAGTCCAATTTTTAAAAGAGAATAGAGAAAAAATAGTAAAAATATGGGTAAACAAAAATAGTGTAAACCAGATACTTTCAAAATATGGTATTGGACAAGACTCTTTCAGTACTAAAGTTGCAGTTAAAATCATAGACTATTTTATAGAAGTTTTACAACAGCAAAAACCTCCTGGACATTGTCCTGTAATGAATGATTTTATAGACTTTATGTTTGAAAAAAATATTTCTATAAAAGAGATTTTTTTAATATGTATGGGCCTTAGAAGAGCTATTTTTTCTCTCATAGCAACTGTGGGCAAGATTCAAGAAGATAAAGATTGGGTTATTGAAATCTTTTCTGAATTGTTCGATCAAAATCTTTCTGGCGTATTAGAATACTATGAAAGTTTACTATTTCAAAGTAAGTTAAAACAATATAAATGTATTTCTATTGAAGAGTATATACAACGTTTAAATACTATTCTAAATTTACAAGATAGTGCAGTTTTTGAGATAGAACAAAATAAGCTTTTAGTTGCCAATAACAATTTTTATGAGCTTGTCGGAGTTTCTGATCAAAATGAATTTATGCGTATTTATCCTGAAGTTTGGAATTTTATAGAGAGTGTTAACTGTTTTAATGAATTGTTTAATGCAAAAAGATATGATGATTGGATTGAAAAAATTATAAGTGAATGCAATGGAAAATCTATAGTTGAGCTATTTAATTACAGTTCAAATCAAAAAATAGAGATGGAGATGAGTATTTGTTCCAGCAAATCAGGTATATATGCTGTTACACTGCAAGATATTTCAAATAATTGTACAGAATTATCTTCAATGATGGATCTGGTATATATAGATGATATGACACAAATGCCAAATATACGAAAGTTTGACGAAGTCATTACAATTTACTTGAGTAAATGCAAAAAGGAACATCAAAAGTTTTTTTTAATTTTGATAGATATTCATAGTTTTAGCGACATAAGCGAAGTTTTAGGTAGAAATACTGGAGATTATATACTTAAAAAGTTTGCTAAAGAAGTTTTAAAATATTTGGACTCAGATCACTTTTTTGCGAGAATAGATGGAAATCGTTTTGCAGTTTTAAGTAAATTAGAAACATATGATGCTGCTGAGTCATTGGCTAAAAAAATTTTATCTGAGTTACACTCTATATCTTATAATAATGGATCACAGGCAAAAGGGAATATGGCAATTGTTTCGTGTCAGCCAGATGATACTATTGATAGTATGATGGATCGTGCAGATAGGGTTATACAAAGAATTGCTGATTTTGGAAATGATGCGATAATGGATGATAGATTGACTATAGAAGAAGATAGAATGATAAAATCTGCATCAAAGCAATTTTTGGCTCAATGTAAATATATTTATGACAAAGAGGGTTTTTTAGATGTAGTGAACTATTTTATGGAAGTTCCAATTGACTCTAAAGCCAAAATAATAAAAATTGATGATAAAACTATTTATATTAAACTACGTAAAGTTGCAATTCATGCAATAAATAAAAATAATTTTATCTATATAAAGACTAAAAAGAGACCACATTTTAAGGCTTGTATTAAAGATTTGGACAAAGAGAAACTTTGGGTCAAGCTTGAAAATTTTATACCTCTTCTCTCTTCCCCTTTAGATAGAAAATATATTCGCGTAAAGCTTATGCCAGCAATAGAAGGAATTTTAAAAAAAGGTAGAATGCAAATTTTAGTAGAGATAGATACAATATCTGTTGACTCTTTTTCTCTTTCAATGGTAAATATACCAGATATTAAAGTGAAAGATTCAATTGAAATTGAGACAATATTACGATGGGATGGTCGTATGGAAAAAGTTATTATTTCAGGAGTTGTCTCAAAGATTAAAAAAAGAGGTTTAAACATAATAATAGAAATAGATTTAAAACACAATAAAATAATTGAAGATGTAGTTTCTCCTTTTATTGCACATAGGCAGATGGAAATTATAAAACAGTTAAGAGAGACAATACTTTAAATTTACACATTTCTTCCACAATACATAAATATACTCATATAAAAAAACATATAAAAGATAGGAATTATTATGATAGTCAATAATATTTCTCGTAGAGAATTTATAAAAAGTGCCGCAGTATCAGCTATTTTATTAAGTAAAAGCAGTGCAGTTGCAAATGAAACTAAACGTAAATTTATTGAGCGAAAAGATAGTGTTATTCTTGAAGGAAAGGAGTTTCATCTTACTATTGATGAGACAGTAGTAAATATTACAGGCAAACCAGTTATTGCTACAACTATAAATGGTATGTTGCCAGCTCCTACTCTTAAATGGAAAGAGGGAGATGAGGTAACTATACATGTAACAAACAATCTTCCTGTTAGCAGTTCAATTCATTGGCATGGAATTATTCTTCCTTTTCAGATGGATGGTGTTCCAAATATAAGCTTTCCAGGAATAGCTCCTGGTGAAACATTTACATATCGTTTTAAAGTACAACAAAGCGGTACATTCTGGTACCACTCACATAGTGGTTTTCAAGAGCAAACAGGTATGCATGGAACATTGGTTATAGAGCCAAAAGAGCCTGAACCGTTTGAGTATGATTGTGATTATGTTGTTTCACTCTCTGACTGGAGCGATGAAAAGCCTGAAAATATATTTCGTAAACTAAAAATTCGCAGTGACTACTATAACTTTAATCAGCGTACAATTGGCGATTTTTTTGAAGAGGTAAAGTCTAAAGGGTTTATGGAAGCTTTCAAGATGCGCAAAATGTGGAATGAGATGCGTATGAGTGAGCGAGACCTTTCGGATGTTACCGCTTATACCTATACCTTTTTAATGAATGGTAAAACAGATGAAGATGATTGGCACGCACTCTTTAAAAGCAGAGATAAAGTAAGACTTCGTTTCGTCAATCAGTCTGCAATGACAATATTTGATGTAAGAATTCCAGGGCTTAAAATGAAGGTAGTTGCTGCAGATGGAAATTTTGTTCAGCCTGTAGAAATAGATGAGTTTCGCATAGGAGTTGCTGAGACATATGATGTTATTGTAGAGCCTGAAGATAGAGCTTATTGTATTTTTGCCCAAAGTATTGACAGGTCTGGTTTTGCAGCAGGTACATTAGCTCCTAAACTTTCAATGACGGCAAAAAGACCTTCTGTTGACAAAATTCAACCTTTGATTATGGCTGATATGGGAATGGGTGACTGGAAGAATTCTTCTTCAGTACAGAGTGCAATGCATATGGACCACTCTGCTATGAGTATGTCTGCTAAAAATAGTGAAGCTGAGTATCCTATTACGCCGCTTCCTATAAAGTGGGGAGTGGGAACAACTATGCGGGCTAAAGATCCACGGTATAGACTTGATGATCCAGGTGTCGGGTTAAGAGATAATGGTCGCAAAGTTCTTACTTATGCTGATCTGAAAAACTTTTACTCTACAGCAAAAGATCCAAAACCAGATCGTGAAATTATTCTTCATTTGACTGGAAATATGGAACGATTTATGTGGTCTATAAATGGAATATCATTTTCAGATGCTAAACCTTTGAAATTTAATTATGGTGAGCGTTTGCGTATAACTTTTATAAATGACACAATGATGAATCATCCTATGCATCTACATGGTATGTGGAGCGATTTGGAAACAGGTGATGATAACTATTTAGTTCGTAAACATACAATCTTAGTTCAACCTGGAAGCAAAATCAGTTTTCGGGTAACTGTAGATGCAAAAGGTGCTTGGGCTTTTCATTGTCATATGCTTTACCATATGCCGGGAATGTTTAGAAAGGTAGAGGTGGTGTAATGAAAAAATTTATTTATCTTTTATCTATTTTCAGTTTATTGGCAAAGAGTTTGTTTGCAGACATGAATGATGATCCTTTAAGAGCTACTCTTTTGATGGATCGTCTTGAGGTACAAGATATAAAAGATTCTATTGTTACTTGGGATATTTCGGCTTATATTGGCAAAGATATTGATAAGTTGTATCTTTACAGTGAAGGGTCTAAGTCATCAGAAGAGAGTGAAGTTCAAAATGAGTTGGTAGTTAGTAGAGCTATTACACCTTTTTGGGATTTGCAAGGAGGAATAGAACACGATAAAGCTGAAAGTGACAGTAAAGTTTGGGGTGTTATAGCACTTCAGGGATTGGCTCCATATTTCATAGATACACGTTTAAAAGTAAAGATAGGTGAAGATAGTGTAGGAGTCAATTTTGATTTTGAGTATGAAGCACTTATTACTCAAAAATTGATATTGACACCAAGATTTGAAATGGAAGCATATAGTAACAATGTACCAGAAATAGGAATGGGTTCAGGGCTTTCATCATTGAGTTTTGGTTTAAGATTGAGATATGAGTTTATAAGAGAATTTGCCCCATATATTGGAGTTAACTACTCAAATAGTTTTGGAGAGACAAAAGAGGTATATGGAGGAAAAGATAGTTTAAATTTCATAATTGGTGCAAGGATTTGGTATTATTAGATTAGATTTCAACAATACAGATCTAAGGGCACGTTAAAATGAAGAAGTTAAATAATTTATCAAAAGAAGAGTTGATAAAAATAATAGAAAGACTTTTTGATAGTTTAGTAATAGACCCAACATATAAAATATACTCTAAAAGCTTTGCAGTTGAGTATTTGAAAAAAAATATAGCTATATATAAGAGATATAAAAAGATAAAGTTAACAATTATTCTTTTTCCTTTTGACTCTCATGTTATTCCAAAATTAAAAAATCTTTTAAGAGCAAGTGATTTAATAGCAAAATATGATGAATTGTTTTTAATAGTGTTAATGGATACAGGTACAGTAGGAACTTTGAAGGTATATAAGAAACTTAGTAATCTATTTGGTAAAAAAGGTAAGATTATTGAGGTTAAACAAGTTGACACATTCAGTGACATTTTAAAGGAGATAAATAGAAGTAGTACAGGATTGTGTTAAAAATTTAATTTATTTTGATTTACATAGTGATAAAATGAGGTAATTGTATTATTTCATAATTTATGAGGATATTTGATGATTTCAAAGGTCTATGCTAGTAATAAAAATTCACTGTCTTTATGCATGGACGAGCTTCGCAAAAAAGAGTTAGATGACTTTGAGAATGGATGTGATTTTTACTTTTTTGCAATTCACCCATCGTTTCCTGTTGATGATATTGCACCAACAATAGAAGATTTTTTTAAAACTGAAAATTATGCTGCTTTTCATGCTCTAAATGCATTTAATGATAACCAGATAAATGATATTGGTATAGTTATGTGCTGTATTAAATTTCAAAAGAGTGGCAAAGCTAAGACATTTTATATTGAAGATATACATAATAACCCGGAAAAAGCAGCAAAAGAGTGTGTTAATTATTTTCATAACAATAAAGATCATTTTCATTTAATTTTTGCAGGTTTAGCTGAAGGAACTTTTGGTTTTTTTCTTGAAAAAGTTTCTGAAAATATTGATCATGGATTAGCGTCTAATATAGTTGGAGGTATCTCTTCAGGTAATGAACAAAATGGAGAGGTACTTACATATCAGTTTACTGATGGGAAAGTCATTAAAAATGGGTTGCTTATTGTAACTTTTGAAAATATTGAAGCTGCTATTGAAATCTCTTTAGGGTTTAAACCATATGGCATTACTTATCAGGTAGATTATGCAGATGGTTATAACTTATATAGTGTAAATGATGGCAAAAGTTTTGCAGAAGTTACAAAAAGGTTGCTTAAAGGAATAGATAATCCAGATATTCGGTATTTATGGTATGCCCCTCTTTATATATTGGATGAAAATGATGGATATGTAGCAACATTAAGAACTGTGGCTGGAATAGAGGGAGATCATGTAAAACTTTATGGTCCTATTAAAAAAGGGGATCATTTTAAATTATCTTTCGCAGTTCCCGAAGATTTGCTAGAAGAGAATATTTATGCTGCAGCTAGGTTAAAAAAGAGGGTTACCAAACCTGAGTTATCTTTTGATTTTTCTTGTATGGCAAGACAGTATGCTATGGAGGATAAGCAAAAAGAGGAGCCAATAATATATACAAAATCTTTAGATTCAAATCTTTTCGGTTTTTTTACATATGGTGAAATTGGTCCAGATAAGAAGTTTAAAAAGCTTAAACTATATAACGAAACTTCTTTATTGGTAGCAATGAGGGAAAAATGAAAGATAAAATAAAAATACGACTTTTAAAGAATATTTTGGCAGAGGTTACAAAACAGTATGATGAGGTTATTGATGCTCAAAATAGAGAGTTAAAAGAGCATTTTGAAAGAGCTGTTAAAGATCAGTTGACTGGTTTGTATAACAGATACTACCTGTTTGAGTATGCGAATAAGTCATTACAAAAACTTGAAAGAGAAGGTAAAAGTGCCATTGTAATCTTTTTTGATCTTGATAATTTTAAATATGTTAATGATCAATATGGTCATAAAGAGGGTGACAAAGTTCTTGGAGAAGTTGCTAAAATTTTAAAATCTGTATTTAGAAACTATGATATTGTTGCACGATTGGGTGGAGATGAGTTTGCTATATTTATAGAGAGTCCTATTCAGCAAAATGGGGACAATAAAGAGATTGAAAAACTATTATCTATTGTTGTTAAGAGGATAGAAGAGAATTTTAATGAGTATAATATTTCAGCCTCTTACGGAAGTGCTATGTTTCCCATAAATGGCAAAGATTTGAATGAGCTTATTGAATTTGCAGATCTACGAATGTATGATAAGAAAAGAGAGAAGAAAAAAGCTAAAAATTAGGCTTTACACTTCTACTATGATTTTTTTAATAGTTGAGCATTAACTGCAACAACAACAGTGCTGACAGACATTAATACAGCACCTACAGCTGGTTCTATTATTATACCCCACGGTGCCATAACACCAGCAGCAAGTGGGATAGCTACAATATTGTAACCACTTGCCCACCAGAGATTTTGTACCATTTTTCTGTATGCAGCACGACTCAAGCGAATAGCATGAACTACACTCAAAAGATCACTTTTGGTAAGAATAATATCGGCACTGTCGATCGCAATATCGGTTCCAGCTCCAATAGCTATGCCTATGTCAGCTGTTAGAAGAGATGGTGCATCATTAATACCGTCACCTACCATTGCAACAACTTTTCCTTGATTGTGAATCTCTTTAATGATATTAAGTTTTTCATCAGGAAGAAGATTTGCTTGATAGTTGTCAATCCCGCACTCTTTAGCCACCTCTTTTGCAACCTCATCATTATCGCCTGTTAACATCCAAGTCTCTATGCCTAGCTCTTTAAGCATTTTAATAGCTTCTATTGAAGTTTTTCTAATTGTATCGGTCAATAAAATGACACCGATAACCTTACCATTAACAGCGATCCATACTTTTGTTGACTCAATTTTCTCATAAGGTTTAAGTTTTTCGGGAAGCTTGAGTGATTCTTTGCTTAAAAGTTGTGGTCCACCAACCATAACTGGCTCTCCATCAATTATTGCTTTAGCACCAATACCTGGATAAGCAGTAAAGTTTTCAGCTTTTTTAGGCTCCACACCTTTGGACTTTGCATACTCTACTATTGATTGTGCAATTATGTGTTCTGAGTTTTGCTCTATTGAGGCAACATAGCGAAGTAGGGTAGTTTCATCATCAATTGCAATGACTTTGTGAACAGCAAGTTTTCCTTCTGTAATAGTTCCTGTTTTATCGAAACAGATAGCTTTTATATCTTTTAGAGTTTCAAATGCTTGTCTATTTCTAATTAGAATACCCCGTTTTGCTGCCAATGATGTTGTAATGGCTACTACAAGTGGTACTGCCAATCCCAATGCGTGAGGACAAGCAATAATTAAAACAGTAACACTTCTTAAAACAGCATCTACAGGAGAGACTATTACCGACCAGACTGCAAATGTAGTGGCACCTACACCAGTTGCTGTGTAAAAGAGCCATCCTGCCGCACGGTTGGCAAGGTCTTGTGTATGTGACCTGCTGTGTTGTGCCTCTTTTACCAGCTCTATGACTTGTGATAGATAGCTCTCTTGCCCGCTTTTAGTAATTTTTATATAAAGTGCACCATCAAGATTGGTACTACCCATAAATACTTGACTGCCAGGTTTTTTGTAGATGGGTTTAGATTCGCCTGTTAAAAAGGCTTCATCTGTCATACTTTCACCTTCAATTACTTCACCGTCAGCCGGTATCTTTTCTCCTGGTCGAACGAGAATAGTGTCACTTTTTTGAAGCAGATCAATGGTAACCTCTTCAAGAGAACCATCTTTACATACACGCATAGCATTTTTGGGCATCATTTTAACAAGGTCTTGCAGTGCATCAGCTGCTCCAAGCACGCTTTTAGCTTCAATATAGTGACCAATAAGCATAATATCAATCAAAGTTGCCAATTCCCAAAAAAACTCTTTTCCTCCAGGTATAAAGAGTGCTAATGTAGAGTAGAAGTAAGCAACACTAATAGCCATGGCAATCAGTGTCATCATACCAGGCTTTCGTGATCTAATCTCATCAACTGTCATTGTTAAAAACGGCTTACCTCCATAAAAATATATGAAGGTTGAGAGTGCTAAGATTATAGTACCACGGTATGGTACATATAAAGTAAAGCCGAACCACTCTTGTATCATTGGTGAAAGAAGTAAAATAGGTACTGTTATAATAGTTGAAATGATAAAACGTCGTTTCATATCTTCCATATGATGAGTATGTTCCATCATATTATGATGTTTATGATTATGACTACTATTCATTTTTCAACTCCTTATTTTTAATAATAAATAGTTAATGTGTAAAAAGTGTGGAATGGTTAATATGTAGTATCTTGCTATACTTTCATTATGAAAAAAATTATTCTTTTATATATTTTTATTATAAGTGTTCAGTTTTTGTCTGCCGATACCATTCGCCGTGAACGTGTCTTGATGGGGACATATGCTTTTGTCATAGTTGATGCAAATGATTCACAGATAGTAAATACTATATTTGCCAGAATGAAGCAAGTTGAAGAGTCTCTTTCAAGTTTTTTAAAAGAGGGTGGTGTTTTAAAACTCAACCGTAAAAGAAAGGGAAAGGTTGATGATGACCTTTTTGAAGCAATAAATTTATGTAAAAAACTTTACAGTGAGACGAATGGTTACTTTGACTGTACTATTGGATCTATTACAAAACAGCAGTTTGGTTTTGGAACAGAAAATGAGAAAATCCCTTCTTCTGCTTCAATTGCACAGTCAAAGGTAGGGATGGATGGTGTGCATATGCATAATAGGAATGTTTGGCTAGAAGATGATATCTATCTTGATCTAGGTGGTATGGGCAAAGGTTTTGGTGTCGATAAAGCAGCCGATATTTTAAAAAGGGCAGGTATTACACAAGCTATTGTTGGATTAAGTGGCGATATTAGATGTTTTGGATCTTGTAGTATTGCTATTCAGAACCCTTTTGATGAAGGTGCTGTAGGAGAAATTAATATTGCTATGCAAGAGACGGGTATAAGTACAAGCGGCATCTATCGTCGATTTGTTAAAACCAAGGATTATAATCACTTGATTGATCCAAAAAGAAGACGCAGTGAAAGGCTCTTTGCATCTGTAACGCTTGTTGCTCCATTGCCTAATGTATTACTTGATGGCTGGGCAACTGCAATTTCTGTTATGCCTGCATCTTTGGCTTTGAAATTTTTAGATGCCCACCCATCAGTTGAGTATCTTCTTATTGGTACTAATGGGGTTGTTCTTAAAAAGGGCAGAAACATTCGATACACTGCACACTCTCTTAGCGGATTTATCCTTCATCCTTCACTTTCGTTAAAAGAAAAATCGAAATGGCTGCAAAAGTTATTGTGATTACTGATACTGATACTGATTTAAGCAAGATGCTCTCAGAAAAAGTTGAGAATGCATCTATAAGGATAAATAGATAAATCATTGGAATAATGCTTAAAAGCAATCTGCTTGATATGCTATTTATAAAGAGAAAAAAGTGCAACAGTATGAATGCTACACTGCCCATACCAATAAGATGCGGAACAGCAATTTCAAGCCAAGTCTCCAATGAGACATACCGCAAAGCTGATAAGCCATTGGTATGCAAAAAAAAGAGCCATGCTCCGCTCAATACCAGTGTGAGGCTTAGAAGGGCTACCCATCCTGCAATGTGGCGATAGAGTTTTTGTCTCATAATTGATGTACCAGATACCATAATGTTTTAAGAGCCATCCAGCCACCAACGGTATGCCATAGCAGTGAGGTAACCACCCAGCCCCACACGGCAGGCATCCCCCAAAGCGAAATGAGTAGGAGTGAAATTTGTGCAATCAGGGCTGTAGAAAATAGTACCGCAATAGGGAGTGCCTGCCGTCTAGAGCTAGGTACAATACGTACATAAGCACTAGCTGTAATAGCTAATACAATCATTGCAAAAAATAGGTTTATATGTGCACGAAGCAGTATTTCATCAAATGGAAGAGGGTCAATGAACTCCTCTTCATTTCCTGCAACTGTTTGTAAAATATCACCTGGCTTCCATCCTAACTGAATTGCTTCTAAAAATAGATGTCCTGTTAAAAAGAGTATAATCAGTACCATTATTCCGCCAATCATCCAGCGTATAGCAATACTTTTATTTAAGTCATTTGTAACTATAAATCTCATTATTTACCCTTAATTGCAATATCAAATATAGCCAATGCCAACCTTGCTCCTTCTGTAACATTTCGTGCTGAAAGAGTAGCACCAGAAATTGTAGGTACATCTCGACCTACACGCAAAGGATGATTAAGATTTTTTCCTTTTAGATTATTGATCCACTTCTCTTTTGGCTTAAATTCGGGTGGTTCAGTAAAAGCTAGAATTTCAATCGCTTTTATTGTGCCTGTTTGATCTATCATATATAAAACAGCTGCTTTTTTAGTGCGTACTTTACGACTAAGTACAATGCCATAGCAATATGTTTGACCCTCTTTGTTTGCTAAATATAGGCGTACAATTTTGGAATGCAACTTCATATGCGCTTTTGCTTCAATAGCTTTTGCCTGTTTTTTGGTAAGCAACATACTCTTTTTAATAAGTGTAACACTGCTTCCACATTCACCTTTGATAATTGATTCAATATCAATCCCTTTGGCATGTAAAAGAGGGCTCAAGATGAGCCCAATAAAACTGATTTTAAAAAATGAAGCCAATACCAACAGAGAGGGTCTCTTCTTCATCACTTCCATCATTTCTATCCTTTATCTGATAATCAGCTTTGAGTACAACCTGCTCATGCGGATAAAAGTTTAGACCAAATGTAATATTTTCAATATCATCCAACTCACCTATACCGCTTACAGTCTCTTTTACAGGATTATAGTTTTCATATTGGACAAAAATAGGCAGACGATACTTGTTATTAAAATGAGACATAATGTCATATTCGGCAGTTAGGTAATATCCTTCTGCTTCTTCAACTGCATCAGGTCCAATTTTTTCAGCATCATCTAACATTGCTTGAGTAAAAAGCCCTTTTAGTGTTACTGCTTCATAACGATATATTGCATGCAAATCATAAATAAAGAGCGATGTACCATTTACATTATCTATATCACGGTTAGAGCCGTTACCATAATAGGCTGATACTCCAACAGTTAGTCCATCTATGCTGCTATAATCAAGCCGTCCTGTTACTGCGACTTTACCCATAGGTGCCTTTTCACTTGAACCCCAGCGTCCATTTCTTAGCCACTTAATATTGCCGATTTTGGTATCGTCACTATTTACATTAAGTGCATTAATAAATCCAAGGTGATAAGTAAGCGAAGGCATACCTAATTCACCATAGACAATGACACCCGTTTCATGCCAAGTGCTTGGTATGATGAGAGTCTCTGTCTCTGGTCTTTGAACAGTAGGGAAGAGTGTAGGTTCATGTCTTTGGTTAACAAGTCCCATTGGCACGAGTTGGTTACCTACACGTATATTGTAGTTATTGTCGAGTAAAAAGTCTAAATACATAAACTCAACTGCTACTTCATTTCCGCCATGTTCAAATTCTAGTTCGGTATTAAGCACAATCCAGTCATTAAACTTATAACCTATATATGGAACGAAGCGATAAACATCCGTTATTGCTGTTTTGTCACTGCTGTCTGCCCAGTACATTTCACCATAACCACCTATTGAAAGAGGGTTTTGTGTATAGTAAACTTTTGAAGCAGCTGCTCCCAATCCGCTATGACTTTTGGTTATGTCAACTGCTTGAAACAAGCCCTCATTTTGAAGAGCTGCTAACTCTTCAACTACAGTTGCAGATGCCTCTGCTGTCTGCTTTTGCTTCTTTTCCAGCTCTGCTAGACGCTTTTGCATTTGCATCATTTGAGCTTTTAGATCTTCAACTTCACCTGCTTGCAGTGAAAAGGGTAAACTCGCTGCAAATAGTATGGCTGTTGCTTTTGTTTTTACTTTCATTTATGTTTCCTCTCCTTAATATTGAAAATGAGTATCATAATAGTAAAGCTTTTAGCCTTAATTTTCCATAAATGATAATCATAATCAAAAATATTTTATCAGATAAGTGTGTAAAGTTTATGTATTGAAATGAAAGTAATTATTTGTGTTAGTTAAGTTAATTTATTTTGTAATTTATTTAATTATGTGCTATTATTGTGAATAAAACTTTAAATTATATATGTTTTAATTTTAAATTAATTTTTATTGCTTTATCACTCTTTTTTATATCTATATGAAAACTAAATTAGAAGGATAGTTTGAATGGGACGAGATAATATTGATGAATCCACATCTTTGGCAAAAAGGAACTTACTGGAGTTACTTTGTTTTAAGCTCTTAAAGAATGGTGTGATTTTTGCAATAAATGTCTTTAAAGTAAGAGAGACAGTAAAGTTTACAGATCTTACGGAGTTGCCAGGTGTAGATGAAGCCATTGAGGGACTTTTAATCTTAAGAGAAGAGATTATACCAGTAGTTGATCTTAAAAAGTGGTTATATGGAAGTAGAGATCCTATTGTCTTAAAAGATAATGGTATTGAACCTGATGATAGTGAACGTCAAATTATAGTTTGTGAATTTAATCAAACAATAATTGGTATTAAAATTTATAAAGCTGAGTATATTATTAGAAAGAGTTGGAATGACATTATGGTTCCAATAGCTGAAAGTGTAGGTGCTAAAAGAAAAATTAGCAACTATACAAAAAATGATGAAGGTGAAATTGTTCATATTGTTGATGTTGAACAGATGTTGAGTGATATATTTCCTGAATTAGATAGAAAAATAGAAAATGAAGCTCAGTATGTGCAATCTTTTGAAGTAGATGAAGAGAAGATGGTTTTAATTGCTGAAGATTCAAAAGTAGCATTGAAGTCATTGACTAATGTTTTAAATAAACTTGGTGTTAAATTTAGATCTTTTGAAAATGGACAGTTATTACTTGATTATATTGATGCAAGAGGTAGTGATGTAGGTAATATAGGACTTGTTATAACTGATTTAGAGATGCCTGTTGCATCTGGTTTTACTGTAATTAAAACATTAAAAGAGAATAGTAAAACTGCTCATATTCCTATTATAGTTAATTCATCAATGTCTGGTAAATCAAATCAAGATATGGCTAGAGAACTAAATGCAAATGGATTTATGCCAAAGACGAAACCAGAAGAGATTGCAGGATTTATCAAAGAGTTTTTAGGAAAAGAGAGTATTGAAATACTTGCTGATAGTTAAAGATATTATGGATATGAAAATAATAACAAAGTATTGGCTCGGTATAACTCTTTTGATATTGGTTGTTGCTGCTAGTGTAATGATTTATATTAAACTTAATCCTAAAGATTTGCCATCGTATTTAATAGAAGGTAGTGGACGAATTGATGGTGATTTAGTGAATTTAAATACTAAATATCCAGGACGACTTGAAGAGATTTTTGTTGAAGATGGTATGCCTGTAACAAAAGGTACGATAATTGCAAAGCTCAATAGTGAAGAATTTAAAGCGCAAAAAAGATCAGTTGAAAGAGAGATTGAAGCTAAATACAAAGAGTTAGAAGCTTATAAAACAGATTTAGAGATCTCAAAAGTTATAATACCTCAACTTTTAGAAAAGGCTAAAAATAGTTTAAAAGTCAAAGAGGCACAAAAAAGAGAGCTATCTCAAAATATTGCATTGCAAAAGGCGTTATTGGCTCAAGATGAAAGAGATTTAAAAAGGTTAGAAAACCTATATTCTCAAAATCTTATTCAAAAAGAGATGTTAGAGAAGGGAAAATTAAAGTATGACATTGATCTTCATAAGCTTGAAGCTCTGCAACAAAAGATGTTACAGATAGATGAAGCTATTAAAATAGCTAAAAGTGATCTTAGAGATGCTCAAGCAACACAAAAGAAGATTTATGTGTTAAAATATAATATTGAAGCATTAAAAGATGGCATAAAAGCACTTGAAGCAAAAAAAGATCAGATTGAGGCTATTTTGGCTGAGATGATGCTTCGCTCACCTATAGATGGATTTATTGTTGAAAAGATTGCTAATACTGGAGAGGTAGTTGGTACAGGAATGCCGATTGTAACACTTATAGATCCACATACTCTATATTTAAAAATATTTTTAGACACTATTCAAAACGGTAAAATAAAGCTTCACGACAAAGCAGTAATTTTTCTTGATGCATTGCCAAATTACCCTATAAAAGCAGAGGTAGTACGAATTGCTCAAAAAGCTGAATTTACCCCAAAAGAGGTAAGTGTAAGAAGTGATCGAATTCAGAGAGTTTTTGCTGTTTATCTAAAACCGTTAAAAGTTGATCCTCTTTTAAAATTAGGTATACCGGCTATAGGAGTTATATCTCTTAATGGAAAAGATTTGCCTAAATCATTAAATGAAATTCCAGTGCAATGAAGATAGATCGAAATATTGTAGTATTAGGCTTTGTAAGTTACTTTACCGATATGGCATCGGCTATGATAAATCCTATTTTTCCCATATTTTTAGTTACTGTTTTGCATCAGGGCGTAGATAAACTTGGAATAGTTGTAGCTGTTGCAACTTTTGTATCTTATGCTCTTAGACTTATTTCAGGGTATATATCGGACCGTTATGGTGTAGTTAAACCTCTTGTTGTATGGGGTTATGCCTTTTCAGTATTTTCAAAGCCATTAATCGGTTTAAGTCAAGACTATAAAAGTGTAGCTGTCTTAAAAGCTGTTGAACGTTTAGGAAAAGCATTGCGTTCAGCTCCAAAAGACTCAATGATTGCTCATTACAGTCCTAAAAAATTGACTGGTAAAACATTTGGATTCCATAAAACTCTTGATATTGCTGGTGAGCTTAGTGGAACTTTACTTCTATTTGCTACTCTTCTCTTTTTTGGTCAAGATGAGACTGTTATAAGAAATATTTTCTATGCAACGCTAATTCCTGGAATTATAGGGCTAATTCTTGTCATATTTTTTGTTGAAGATGTTCCAAAAACTCCTAAAATAGAGCAAAAAAGTTTTAAACTTACCTCTAACGATAAAAAGGCTCTAAAAGATTTGATCTTCTATTTTCTGTTTCTTCTTTTTATGTTCAATGAAGCTTTTTTTACAATGCAAGCTAAAGAGGTTGGTATTGCTGTTGTACTTATTCCACTACTTTATGTAGTTAGTACTTTTACCCAAACATTGACCAGCTACATTTCTGGAGCATTGGTAGATCGTTTCGGTTTTAGTTATGTAATGCTAATAGCGTATCTTTGTGGAGTAGTTGCTCAACTACTTCTTTGGTTTGATAAGCCAATTTTCACCTGGATTGCCTTTATGTTTATGGGGCTTTTTACAGTAGCTTCACTAAATGCAAATAGAGCTATGATAGCTAAAGTAGCTGACAATCGTGGTTCAGTATATGGTATTTTTTATGCTTCTGTTGCTCTTTTGGGAGCTATTGGAGCAGTTGTTTCAGGTTTTATATGGGAAAAGCTTGGTATAGAGTCTGCTTTAATGTATGCTCTTGTTGGTACAGCGGCAATCTTTTTGCTTTATGTATTAAAAAGAATTGCAGAGATAAAAAGTAATGCTAACTCTTGAAGTTAGAGATGTTACAGTTTTTCATAAAGATGTTGTTGGAATTAAAAATGCCTCATTAAAGGCTAAAAATGGTGAAATTATTGGTTTTATTGGTGCAGATGGAGCAGGTAAAAGCTCTTTAATGCACGCTATTTCAGGCATAAAGCAATTTATAGGAGAGATTGTTTTTGATAATTTTTTTTATAGGTCTGTAAAAGATGCTGAACCGATTAAAAAGCATATTGGATTTATGCCTCAGGGAATAGGTTTGGTATTGTATGAAACTCTTACTGTAGAAGAACATCTAAACTTTTTTGCAAATATACGAGGGATCAGACAAGATAAAGAGTTTATAGAATATAAAAATCAGCTGCTTCATATGGCCGGTTTAAGCAGTTTTACGGATCGAAAAGCTATGAACCTTAGCGGTGGAATGATGCAAAAGCTCTCTTTAATTTGCACTCTTTTACACCGTCCGAAACTTCTTATTTTAGATGAACCAACTACAGGAGTTGATCCTTTAAGTCGCTTGGAACTTTGGGAAATACTTGATGATATACGTAAAAAAGAGGGAACAATAGTTTTAGTCAGTACTGCTTATATGCAAGAAGCTGAAAAGATGGATCAAATACTTCTTTTTGATGAGGGTGAAATAATTGCTACAGGTACAAGTAGTCAGCTACTATCTTATGCTGAGCCTTACAGTTATGAGCCAGTATCTTGTTTTAGCGAAGAGTGTATTGAAACTGGTCTTTATACATATAGTTTAAACAGACTAAATACTCCAAAGAAACGACCTAATCTTGAAGCACTCTTTTTTATTAATGCTTTACAAAAAAAGAGAAAAGTTCCAAAGATTAGAGTTGGTTTAAGAGATGATGATATTAAAATACCAGAAACAGTTATGGAAGCAAAGGGGCTTACAAAAAATTTTGACAGTTTTGTAGCTAACGATAATATAGATATGACTTTAAAAAGAGGAGAAATTTTAGGACTTCTAGGGGCAAATGGTGCTGGAAAAACTACATTTATAAAGATGTTGTTGGGACTTTACCCAATTGATCAAGGGAGTTTAACAATACTTGGTCATCAGATTAAAAGCTTTAAAGATCGTCAAGCTCTAAAAGCACACATAGGGTATGTAAGTCAACACTTTGCTCTCTACAAAGATTTAACAGTTCGGGAGAATCTTCTATATTTTGCAAATATGCATAAAATTCCTATTAAAGTAGCACTTGAGCGAATTCAACGTTATGCGGAAGAGTTAAGTTTTTCTGAATATATGGATCTTTTTCCTACAGAGTTGCCTTTGGGAATAAATCAGCGTTTTTCTATTGCTTCAGCACTTATACATGAGCCTGTAGTACTCTTTTTAGATGAGCCGACATCAGGAGTAGATGCAATAGCACGCAGTCAATTTTGGCAAATATTGCGTCAACTTAAAGAGGTTTGGGGAATTTCCATTCTAATAACAACTCATTATATGAGTGAAGCTGAATTTTGTGATAGAGTAGTTCTTCTTAAACAAGGTAAAAAAATTGCTGATGACTCAGTAAAAAATTTCTACAGACAATTTCCTCATACCAAAAGTTTTGAAGATATTTTTCTTCAACTATACAAGGGTCAAGAATGAGGTTAGGCATTATAAAAGCCTATATGTTAAAAGAATTTATTGAATTGATAAGAACAAAACTTATAGTAATGGTCTATCTAATGCCTAGTATGATCCTAATACTTTTTGGGTAT
Source organism: Hydrogenimonas thermophila (assembly GCF_900115615.1). NCBI lineage: Bacteria > Pseudomonadati > Campylobacterota > Epsilonproteobacteria > Campylobacterales > Hydrogenimonadaceae > Hydrogenimonas > Hydrogenimonas thermophila. Next base: position 18,992 of record NZ_FOXB01000032.1, read on the forward strand.
GGCATTAAAATGGATGTAACTCATGTGAGAACAGTTATTATTGATAATGATCAAAGTAAACTTTCTCAACTACTTACAGCTAAATTTGAACACTCTAAATATTTTGATACTACAGTTTCATATATGAGTGAAAAAGAGGCACTTCATCTGATCAAAAAGGCTAAAATTGATGCTATTGTTATTATACCGTCATCTTTTCAGCGTCATCTGTTGCAAGGACAAAAGAGTGAGATAGGAATCTTTATAGATGCAGCTTTTCCTACTAGAGGCTCTACTATAGAGAGCTATATTCAAGGCATTATTCTTGATACAGCTTATGAAACTGCCAAAAAAGTAGGTATTGAGCCAGAAGGAGTGATCTCTGTTAACTATAGAACCCTTTTTAATCAAGCTATGAGAGATGAAGATGCCATTGTCCCAGGATTGATTGGTTTGGTGCTTTTAGTTGCACCTGCTATTTTAGCGGCTCTACTCATTGTAAAAGAGAAAGAGAAAGGAACTATTTTTAACTTCTATGCTTCACCACTTAGTAGAGGTGAGTTTCTTATAGCAAAGGCTATGCCTGTTTTTTTGCTACATTCAATAAATGTATTTATTCTTTTTTTTATTTCAGTTTACCTTTTTAAAGTACCTTTTCGTGGAAGTTTTGCTCTCTACTGGTTTACATCTGAGATATATATACTGATTAGTCTTAGTATAGGAATGTTGGTTTCTATTATTACAAATCGTCAAATTGTTGCAGTAGTATTGACTGTTATAATTACCATTATTCCAGGTTTTCTCTACTCTGGAATTTTGATGCCTATCTCTTCAATGGAAGGGGAATCATTTTTTGTAGCACACACTTTTCCTGTAATGTATTTTAATCATATTATTTATGATACTTTTTTGATTGGTCAAGGTCTTGCATCTAAAAAATTACTACTCTATATTTTGATTTTAATCTTTTATCTATCTACTCTAATTACACTGGGGACCACTCTTTTGAAAAAGGAGTTGAAGTGAGTCGCATATTTTTGACTATATTAAATAAAGAGTTCCTCAGTTTTTTACGCTCTATTGGCTTGGTTATTGTTGTTCTTTACTCATTTACAGAAGATATTTATATTTCTGGTGCAGGTATTCAGATCAAACCTCGCAATGTCAAAATAGGTTATGTAGATAATACGGGTGGAGGAATTAGTCAAAAACTACTTTCTCATCTGCATCCACCTGAATTTATGCCACCTAAACGCTTTAAATCGCAAAGAGAGCTTAATAGAGCAATTTTTAATAAAGAGATTATTGTAGGCCTTATCTTTGATGAGGAATTTGAGAAAGATTATCGTCAGGGTAAAAAAGCTCAATTAAATCTTTTACTTGATTCAACAGCTGCAAGTCAGGCGTTTACAACATTGAGTTATTTACAAAATATTGTTTTAGATTTTTCAAATCTTAATCTTCCCATTGAAATCAAGTCTCATAAACTCTTCAATCAAAATAGTGATAACCACTCTTTTATGGCTCTAACAGAGATGCTTTCTGTTATTACTCTTCTTATAGTAATTCTTACCGCCACTGTTTTTGTTAAAGAGAAAGAGGATGGTACTTGGGACATAATGCTTTTAATGCCTGTTGATCCAAAACTGATCATTATTGCAAAATCTTTCTCTCAAATACTCATAGTTATAGCAGGAGTAGTGCTTAGTTTGGGATTTGTTGTTCTTACTATTTTTGATACTCCAATAAACGGATCTTTTTGGGCATTTATTTTACTAACTTTTTTATATCTTTTTTCCGGTGCTGGAATAGGTCTTTTTGTTGCGGCTGTTAGCCGTAATGTTATGCAGGTAGCTCAACTTTCCATAGTGATCATGATGCCTCTAATCTTTCTAAGCGGAGCATGGACTCCCATATATGCGATGCATCCAATTTTGCAGGCACTTTCTGTTTTTTCTCCTTTACGGTACTATATTGAGGGAACAGAAAGCATCTTTTTTAGGGGAACAAACTTTTTTGATCTATATCCATACTTTATTGGTGTATTAATTTTAGGCATTATTTTTTATTGGTATGGATTTAGAAAAATTGGTAGGCTATTTTAAAAATTAACTTTTATGTTAGTTTAATTAATAACTATAATCTCTTCAATATAAAGAGGTTTGCTTAAATAATATCCTTGTAGTAAGTCTGTACCAAAATGAGAAAGCAATTCAACTGTTTCTTTATTTTCTACAAACTCTGCTAAAGCTTTTATTTTAAAAATTTTACACATTTGAGTAACTATTTGTACAATTTTTTGTGACTCTTCTTCTTTATCTAAATTTGCTATTAAAGATCCATCTATTTTTAATACATCAACAAGCCCTTTATTTATCATATTTACTACAGTTTTTAAAGATGAATACCCACTTCCAAAGTCATCGATTGCAAATTTTATATTATGAGCTTTATGAATCTCTTCTAATGCGTCAAAGCTTTCTATTGCCTGTTGCTCTGTTATTTCAATTAGAAGATTATTTTTTCCATAGATTTGAATAAAATTATTTAAAGCTTTCAAATAACTACTGTCAGTTAAACTTTGAGGAGAAGTATTTATAAATAGTTTTCTTTTTGTAGATAATATCCAATCTTTTTTTTCCAATATAGCATTTAATACGAGTTTGTCTAAATCACTGATCCTGCCTATTTGGTATACAGTATCTATAAATACCCCTGCTGGTATAAGTCTGTTTTTATCTTTAAATCTTGCTAGAGCTTCATATGCATAAATCTCTTTTCCATTGTTTCTGTAGATTGGTTGAAGCATTATATCAACCATTTTATTATTTAACTTCTCTTCTATATACTGAATATTGTAATAGTGCTGTTTTAGCCACTTTTGTAATTCTTCTTTTTCTGCTTGTTCATATGCAAAATAGAATCCGTTATTTTGCTTACTCTTCTCTTTTAAATGCAATAATATTCTAATTAACTCATATTTTTGATATTTAATATTTTTGTCAAACTCTAAAGATGCTATATTTAAACTTGTGTTACAATTTGGAAAATCTCTATTTAAATTATTAGTTAAATCTTGTGAAATACTCCTAATTTCTAATTCAAACTTTTTAGGTTCTTTGTTTAAAGAGAGTAAATAGAAATTAGAGCTGATAGCTCTTACTACCAGAGACTCTTCTTGATCTTCTTTTACTCTCTCTTTTAAAAAACTTTCTATAGTTGTTAAAATATTGTCTACTTTATTCTCACCATATTTTATATTTAGCTGTTTTAGATTTTGAACATCAATCATAGATACTATGATATTTTTATCACTATACTCTAGCATTTCAACCAGTTTAAAAAAACTCTTTTCTAAATCTATATATGTTAAATGATATAGATCTTTTAATAGTGAGAAGAACTTTTGTAAATTCTCATTAAACTCTTTAAAAACAAATAGAGCTTGCGTATACTCTTTTGCTATAGTAAGTCTATATAGTGCCTCAGCATTATTGTGAAGTATTTTATGTAAAAGTTCCAGCTGCCCACAAAGTGTTGCATCCATGCAAACCATTAATGATTCTGGATATTGCATCATTTTTGTAAAAGTACAGTTACTAGCACTCTCATTGGGAAAAAATTTAAAATCTTCTTTTAAGATTGCATCAAAAATTTTTTTAACCCAATCTATGTGTACATTATATAGAGGAAACTTATCAAATTTTGAACTTGTTAAGTATCTATTTTTATTAATCTCTTTTTTTAAATATATATTTGCAACTAAATTTAACATATCATCAAATATATACTCTATAGTAAGCAGTTCATCTTTAGTAATATCAAGCTTTAAAATCTCTTTTAAAAGAGTTTTTTTTAAAAGTTTAATGTAGTAATCAATAACAATATATGGAATGTCTAACTCTTGATAAAACTTTTTACATTTTTCAATAGAAAATTTTTGCTTATTATTTAGTTTATACTCAATAAACTCAAGTAGTAAACTCTTTTGCTCTTTAAAGTATGGTTCTATGTCATTTTCTGTTAAATCAAACTCTGTTAAATCATAATCTTTCTCTTCTCTTTGACTCAATTCATCATATAGCTCAGAAGTCAATTGTAAAATTTTACTTTCCATATTTTTAACCCGGATTTATTTTATAATTTTGTTTCATCTTTCATATCATCAAGCAGTCTATACATAGTATTGCTTTCATTCTCAAGACTTTTGAAGTCATTAATAGAGTTTTTCATATTAGAATCCATTGCATTATCCATATTTCTTTCAAATCTGCTTTGTGATGATTGAATATCTTGGTAAGCTTTTGTCTTTTCAAAAGCTTTTTTTCCAGAGTTGTTGTACTAGCTATTAAAGCTATTTTTCCCACTATCTGTAATATGTTTGCTGTTTCCTACAAGTTTTTCTTCATATCCTCTGATTTTAAATAGAAAGTTATTGATTTTTTGTTGTAGAGCCGATATTGAGTCTGCAAGATTATGTAATTCATTAATTGTTTTAATATCAATTTCATAAAGTTTATCAAAACCAATTTTAAAATTATTCATAAACTCTTCCATAAAACTTATAATATCATCTAAATGTTCAGCTCCTTCTGACATTGTTGCACTGTTTTGTTTGAGCAAGTTGATACTAGCTTCTACTTCATTTGTAGCTTTTTGAGTTCTTTCTGCTAATTTTCTAACTTCATCGGCAACGACGGCAAAACCTCTGCCATGTTCTCCTGCACGAGCAGCCTCTATTGCAGCATTTAATGCTAAAAGGTTTGTTTGGTCGGCAATATCTTTAATTAACTGAATTATTTCTGCAATACTAGTAACACTCTCATTAAGATTTTCAGTATTGTCTCTTGTACTTGTTGCAAAATTAATTAACTCATTTATCTGTTTGATAAAGTTATCAAAATTATTGCGTAACTCTTCAATTTCACATTTTACCTCTTTAGTTGTTTCAGCCATTAATCTGAGTTTTTCTACATTTTCATTAGAGTTTTCAGCTATCTCTTCTATATTTTTTACATTCCCTATGAGCATATCGTCAATAATTTCTAATTTATGACTCTGCTCTTCTGTAACAGAACTTCTCTCTTCTAATAAACTTTTTTGACTTAAGACCTCTTCTAGTTGCCTTTTTAAGTCACTATTTTCTTCTATTAACTGTTTTATCTCTTTTTGTAACTGTTCAATCTCATCTTTTTTTGCATTTGAAAATAGTGCCATTCTTAATCCTTTCTTTTATAGATTTAGTTTTTTAGCCTTTTTTTGCTCATACATTCTTTGATCTGCAAGCTGTATTAAATCTTTTAGATTATCGGTCTCTAAAGGATATATTGCCATACCATAAGATATAGA
>NZ_FOXB01000032.1:26229-29226 GCF_900115615.1 Hydrogenimonas thermophila
TAATTTTGGTGCATATTTAGGCATTTTATTTTTTCAAAAAATGTGTTTTTTAGGGAATATTAGGTGGGTTTTTATTTTATGGATTTATTTGGGCTTACCTTGTTCTTTTGTTGTAAAATATGGGGTAAAAAGTTTATCAATATTTTCACTTTTTATGCCTCCAGCATAATCTTTTATAGAAACTGTTTGATTGTTATCTATTGAAATATAAATTTTTTTATCTTTAGCTGATTTATTATCATTATAAGCGTCTCTCGCATTAATTAATATATTTAAAATTACTTGTTCAAACATATCACTGTATCCTGTTAAAAGTACAATATTTTTATTTTCTATAATAATTTCAATATTAAAGTTTTTAAATTCAATTTCAACTATAGCTATAACATGGTTAATAACATCAAGAATATTGAATTTTTTTATTTCGCTTTTAGATTGTGAAAATTGTATAAATGTATTAATTGTTTTAGACATCTCTTGACATTGTTGTTGAATAAATTCATTAACTTGGATAAATTCATCATCTTTTAGTTCACCCAACTCTTTTTTTATTGTGAGTTCGATACTTGCTGCACTTATAGCATTTAATGGTTGTCTCCAATGATGAGCAATCATTTTTACCATTTCACCCATTTGTGCCTGTTTTGATTGCTGAAATAGTAATTCATCTTTTCTTTTTACTTCTGTTAAATCAATAGCAGTGGACATTCTGATCTTTTGGCCATTCAGTGAGATATATTTACCAGATGCTAATACATACAAATATTTACCATCTTTATTAATAAGGGTTGTTTCATATGGCGGTGTTATTTCAGATTTAAAAGCCTTAATGATTTTTGGTAACTCTTCTTGTGGAATAAAATCTGATAAATCTCTACCTATTACTTCTGATTTTTTACTATATCCTACCATTTTTACACCAGATTTGTTTACATCAACAATTTTTCCATCTTTTGTAAAGACTATCATTTCAATTGTCATGTCTAGTATGTTTTGAAAGTTTTCAATAGCCTCAGATAATTTAAGATTTTTTTCTATTAGCTCACTAGTAGCACTTTTTATTTTTTCTGATAATTCCATATTGAAACCTTTTAATTTATCATTTTTTATTTTTATCTCTTTTATCATATTTATAAAATTTTGATTAAGTGTATCTATTTCTGAAATCCCTGTTCCTATATAAGATAAATTATCTTTATTTTGATCAAAGTTAGAGCTAATATTGGAAAGATAAATAATTGGTTCTGTAATCTCATTAGATAACTTGCTAAATCGTTTAGTAGCAAGTTTATATATAATAAAAAATAGAAAAAGAGATATTAAAGTTAAAATGAAAATAATTATTTTAGAATTATTTTGAATTGTATTTACAGTTTCAAGTAGTTTTGATTTTTTTGTAATTAGTAATAGATAAGAGTTAGTAGTTTTGATTTTGTCTAAGATCAATATATAGCTTTTATTATTAATATAAACTTCCTTTATTTTATTTTTTTTCTTTATCATTTCAGATATATCTTGAAACAGTCTATTTCTTGATTTGTAGATATTAAATATTTTTGGTTTTTTAATTGTGTTTTTAATTATTTCGGTATAGTTATAAGTAGTTAGTTCTTGAATATTTGTTAACTGTTCAATCTCTTTTGGCATAGCTGTAATTGTTCCATTTTTGCTTATTAAAATTAATTTAGAATCAAATGGCAATTTTTTATTTAATAGATTATCAATAATTTCTTCAATAGTTATATCTATACCTGTTACTCCTTCTAAAAAATTTTTATTATAAATTGGCACTATGCAAGAGATCATCCAACCTCTGCCTGCAGGATCAAGGTATGCTTCAGTCCATACCGGCTTTTTTTGTGGATTATGTTTTTGATCGGCAAGATAGTAAAAGTTATAGTTTTGCATTATTAAAGTAGGACCATATTGTTTATATATTTTATTTATAAATGGGTATATTCTATTCATATTGTCATAACTATTAAAATATACAGATGTTATGAGTTTATTATTATCAACCAACGCTTTAAACAGAGTATCCATATTTTCAGTAAATAGGGCTTTTGATTTTTCATGTTTGCTAATTTTTGTAGATGCTGAATAGTAGAGTGAAGATCCTTTTTGGGTTGTTTTATAGAAAACACCATTATCAGCAGTTTTAAAACTTACATCTTTATCGCTAATATATCTATCTTTAAAAATTTTTTCATGTTCTTTTTGTAAAAGTTTAGCAAGTAATTCTATATTAGCAAATTTGTAATCAATAATATTTTTTTCATTGTCTATTACTATATTTAATATTTTTTCTGTTTTTTCAATTTCAAGAGATTTAACTTTAGTAAACATATAGTTTCTTAATAAAATAAAAATAGTTGCTAAAAAAAGACTAAGTATTATAAATGGTATTATAATTGTTTTAAAAAAGATGTTTCTTAATTTATCTTTTATATTAATTTTCATCTAGTTTTTTTCTCTTTTTTTGTTCATACATTTTTTTATCTGCAATGTATATAAGAACTTCAAGGTTATTTGCTTCTAAAGGATAGATAGATATTCCATAAGAGATAGAAATACCATATTTCTGAAAATTATCTTCAATTCTGTTTTGTAAAGATTTCAATACTTTGTGAAGCTCATATACCTGAACTCTGTTTAATTGTGCAAAAACAATGAACTCATCTCCTCCATATCTTACTACTATATCTTGATCTCTAAAACTATTTTTTAACATTTCAGCAACATTTTTTAAGACTTTATCACCTTCTTCATGACCATAGTTATCATTTACAGATTTAAAATTATCTAAATCTAAAAAAATCAGTGCAATAGATTCACCTTTTCTTCTATTCTCTTTTAATACCTTTTCAGCATATTCAGACAAAAACTCTCTATTGTAAAGATCAGTCAGAGGATCTTTTGTTGCTTTCTCAAGTGTATCTTCAATTTTTTCATTCTGCTCTTTTATAAAAGAGTCATATCTTTTCGTAATTTCATCTA
>NZ_FOXB01000033.1 GCF_900115615.1 Hydrogenimonas thermophila
TGATGAAACTTATGTTTCATCATCAAAACACTTCGCAGTTTTGAAGTGTTTTAAAAATGAAACAAAAAGGTATGTTTTTTTTTAAAATTTCAGCCGTTTAAGTTGTTTCTTATAAAACGGCTTTGTTTGCACAATCTATAGAAATAAAATGGTTTTCCTGTTTTTGTATAAGCAATAGCTGCCCAGACATAGTATTTATTTAATTTAGTGCCAACAAATGTAAAAAGTTCATCCATTACACTATATTCGAAAGACAAAGAATCTCTGATTTTTTGAATACTCTCTTGGTAAAATTCAATCGTTTGCTTCATCTTTTTTTTTCAGATGATGTTGTACTGCTTTAAGTGAAATGCCAAGAATCCGTGCTATCTTTCTTTGTTCTCCTTTCTCTTCATACATTTTATGAATCAATTCTATCTTCTCTTGAGACAGATGATGAAATTTCTCTTGAGTTGTAAAATAGTGTCCGCACTCTTGGCATTTATATCTTTGAACCTTACGATCAACTAACTTCTTAAACCCTGATTTTACTATTCGCTTTGATTGACATTTTTTACACTCTTTTGGTCTCATATCTTTACATAAGCAAATTGTGTACCTTTTTTGTCAGTGCCTGATTTTAACTGAAGAGATAATAAATTATAAATATGATAAAAAGTTAGAGATAATTGTGCCTAAATAACTATATTTTTATCTTATATCTTCAAATACTTCTTAATATCTTCAGAATATGGATTTAGCACTTATTTATAGAAATTATGAGAAAATATACCAATTTTTAAGGGAGCCTTTTTATGATCGACTTTAAACAATTTATTAAATATTCCAAACCTGGTCCAAGATATACCAGTTATCCGACGGCTGTAGAGTTTTCTGAAGATTTTGCATATGATCGTTATATTGAAAAACTGAAAAATCGTGATGTAAAAAAGCCAATCTCTATCTATATTCATCTCCCATTTTGTAGAAGTGCCTGCTATTTTTGTGGGTGTAATGTTGTTTTTACATCTAAAGAAGAGAAGAAGGTTCGCTATATTGACTACCTAACTCGTGAATTAGATCTTTTATCGCAGGTTATGGATACATCTGTTGATGTTGTTCAGTTTCATTTTGGAGGAGGAACTCCAACTTTCTTTAGTGCTGAACAACTAGATGATATTATGAATAGTGTTAAAAAACACTTTCCAAACTTTACTAAAGATGCTGAAGTCAGCTGTGAAATAGATCCACGCTTCTTTAATGAAGAGCAAATGAAAGTTCTTCAAAAGCATGGTTTTAAACGCATTAGTTTTGGTGTTCAGGATTTTGAGCCGATTGTTCAGCAGACAGTTCATCGCATTCAACCTTACGATATTACAAAAGATGCTGTTGAGCTTGCCAGAAAGTATGGTGTTGAAAGTATTAATATTGACTTGATCTATGGTCTGCCTTATCAAACGCTTGAGAGTTTTAAAAATACATTGGAGATGGCACATTCACTTGATCCTGATAGGCTTGCAGTATTTAATTATGCTCATGTTCCGTGGCTTAAAAAGACTATGCGAAAACTAGATGAAACAACAATTCCAAGCCCGGATGTGAAACTAGCAATTTTACAGCATACGATTGACTATTTTACAAATAATGGCTATAAAATGATTGGAATGGATCATTTTGCTAAGCCTGATGATGAGCTTTTTAAAGCTATTGATAAGGGTGAATTGCATAGAAACTTTCAAGGTTATACAACCCGTGGAGGTGTAGATCTAATCGGTGTTGGTGTAACCAGTATTGGTGAAGGAAGAGATTATTATGCTCAAAACTATAAAGATTTGCCTGAGTATGAAGCTGCTATTGATGCAGGTAAGTTGCCGTTTTGGCGTGGAGTTGAGTTAAATGAAGATGATCTTATTCGCAAATCGGTTATTATGGAGTTGATGAGTAACTTCAGACTTGACATAAAAAGAGTAGAAAAAGAGTTTGGAATTGATTTTAATGACTATTTTGCTGATGCTGTAAAAGAGTTGCAACCTATGGTCGATGAAGGATTAGTTCAAATATCTGATAAAGAGATTACCGTTTCACAAACAGGTACATTGGTAATACGAAATATTGCTATGCCGTTTGATGCGTATATGAAAAAACATGCTGAAAGTAAGAAGACCTTTAGCAAAACAGTATAAAAGTAGCAAGAGGGTAGATGAAAGCATTGGACACTGAGGAGAAGTTTGCAAAGTATTTTACGATTGAGAGATACTTTACGCCCATTGAGATGGAGTATCGAAAATCTGTTGTGCAAAATGCAGGATGTGATTTTGATCAAGTTCTTGATAAAGTATCTGATTATCGTAAACGAAATATACGACATCTTTTCAGTAGTCAAGGTGAATCATTTGCTTTTTGTCTAACAAAAGAGTTAAATCGTCGTGTTGAGAAAATCAATAGTTTTTGGAAGAGTATAGAGTATCTTTTAAAAAGTAGATATGAAAAAGATTTAGTATTTGATACTCTTATTTCAGAAGCTTTTAGCTCCTCAACAATAGAGGGAGCCTATACAACACATAAACGTACTAAAGAGCTTATTAAAGAGAAACTAACTCCAGAAAATAGATCAGAAAAGATGGTTGTAAATAACTATTATGCTTTAGAGTATAGTGATGAACATATTCGAAAACCAATTGATAAAGATTTTATTTTAAAACTGCATCAAGTTGTTACGGAGGGAACACTTGATAAGCAAACAGATGAAGGAAAGTTTAGAGATGATCTTGTAGAGATACTGGATTCTAAACAGAAAGTAATTTTTTCACCAACTGGTGATATTGAAAAAATGCATCAGATGATTGATGATCTTTTAAATTACGTTAATGATGAGGATGATTGGAGTGAAGTTATTGACTGCATCTATAAAGCGATGATGTTTCATTTTGTTTATGCCTATATTCATCCCCACTTTGATGGTAATGGAAGAACTGTACGAATTCTATTTACACATCTTTTGGTAAAGTGTGGCTATGATATGTTTCGATATATCTCTCTATCTGAAGTGATTATGGAGAAGAAAAAAGATTATGAAAAGGCTTTTGTAGCAGTAGAGAGAAATAAGTTGCCAGATGGAAGTTATGATTTGACATACTTTTTTTACTATCTTACAGACATTATGCTTGAAGGGTTAGAAAGACTTGCTTCAAGAATTACAAAATATACAGTTGAATCAAGGATGCTTGATATTGCAGATAAAAAAGGAATAATATTGTCTTTAATACAAAAGCGTATTATCAAATCAATTGCAAGAAGCTCTTTACCTTTAGATACAAAAACAGTGTCTAAACGGTTAAAGTTATCAGCTCAAACAATTCGTAAACATGCTAATGTTTTAGCTGAATTTGGTATTATAAAAAAAATCAAGAATGGAAATAAAATCTATTTCCAACCAAATATATAATAGTAACAAAGTAATAAAAATTTATGGAGAGTATCTTGTCTGAGCCAAAAAATCTTTTCGATTATACAAAAATCAGTGATGATTGCATTAAGTGTGGTAAGTGTATTCCTGTCTGTACGATTCACAATGTCAATGCAGATGAGGTAACCAGTCCACGTGGGTTTATAGACCTTTTAGGAGCGCATAAAAGGGGAGAGTTGGAGCTTGACCGTACAGCAAAAGATATCTTTGAGAGCTGTTTTTTGTGTACAAACTGTGTAGATGTCTGTCCAAACTCTCTACCTACAGATATGGTTATAGAAGAGGTTCGTAAAGAGATTGCCGACAAGTATGGCATTGCTTGGTTTAAAAAACTCTTCTTTTTCCTATTGCGCCATCGTACTATTATGGATATCGCAAGCAAGTTGGGGTATGTCTTTAAATCTTGTGCCGTTAAGACAGATGAAAAGCGTGGTGGTTTGATTCCGCGGTTTAATCTGCCTATTATTAAAAAAGATAGACTTCTTCCTAGTATGGCAAGTACAAGTGTGCTTAACTCTTATCCTGAAAATATTGATCACGGTGGCAAGGGACGTGTAGCAATATTTATAGGGTGTTTGGCAAACTATAACTATACTGGCATTGGTCACGGGCTTGTAAAGATTTTAAAAGAGCTTCAAATAGATGTATTTTTTGCAAAAGATCAGAAGTGTTGTGCCGCACCGGCTTATTTTACTGGAGATTTCAGAACTGTTGAAGTATTGGCTAAGCAGAATATTGAATATTTTGAAAGCTTTATAGATGATGTAGATGCCATTATCATTCCAGAGGCAACCTGTTCTGCAATGATTAAGCATGACTGGGCAGTCTTTTTTAGAAACCGTGGTGAAGAAGAGTGGGCACAGCGTGCTGAAAAGCTGAATGAAAAGATTTTTATGGCTACTGAGTGGCTTGCAAACCACACCAATTTGTCAGAGATTTTGAAAGAGAAGGGTGTTAAAAGTGATTTGCTTGTAACTTACCATGATCCTTGCCATGCAAGAAAAGTTCAAGGTGTTTACAAAGAGCCGCGTAATCTCTTGCAACAGACATATCAGCTTAAAGAGATGAGTGATCCAAACCGATGTTGTGGATTTGGCGGTGTAACAATTCAGACTGAAAAATTCCATTTGGCTGAAGCGGCAGGAAAGCCTAAAGCTGCAATGATAGATGAAACAGGAGCTGATGTTGTTGCGGCAGAGTGTAGTGCTTGCCGTATGCAGTTAGGAAATGCACTCTATCAAGCAGACAGTAAAGCTATATTTAAAAATCCTATTGAACTTATTGCAGAAGCATTGGATAAATAATGACATATTGGCAACATATATATGAACATTTTGATCCAATAGCTTTTAGCATAGGTCCTTTTAATGTTCACTGGTACGGCATTATGTATGTTTTGGCGCTTCTTACAGCGCTTTATGCCGCCGGGTGGTATGTAAAAAATGACAAATATCCTGTTGAAGATAAAATGCTTGAAAGCTATTTTATATATGTTGAAATAGGTGTGATTTTAGGGGCAAGATTAGGTTATATTCTTTTTTATGATCCTCACACATCCTACTATTTGACGCATCCTTGGCAAATATTTAACCCTTTTCAGGGAGGTACATTTACAGGAATCAGTGGTATGAGCTACCATGGAGCCGTCATAGGATTTCTAATAGCAACCTGGATTTTTGTAAGAAAAACAAAAACATCATTTTGGATGTGGATGGATCTTGTAGCACTTAGTGTTCCTGTAGGTTATGTTTTTGGTCGCATTGGAAACTTTTTAAACCAAGAACTTGTAGGGCGTGCTACTGATGTACCTTGGGGAATTTATGTAAATCAAACATTACGACACCCTTCTCAGCTTTATGAAGCATTTTTAGAAGGGATTTTAGTTGCTGCGATACTCTTCTTTTATAGAAAGAGACAGCGTTTTGAGGGTGAACTTATTGCTTTGTATGCCATTCTTTACGGAACAGCGCGTTTTGTTGCAGAATTTTGGAGAGAGCCTGACATTCAACTTGGTTATATTTGTTGCGGTTGGGTGACGATGGGGCAGTTACTATCTTTTGCAATGATAGTTGCAGGAGTTATTGGCTACAAAATGCTTGCCAAACGAGGCAAGCCTATTTTATTAAAGAGTTAATGATTTTTTCCAGACTCTCTTTGGGTGCATAGCCAGGGATGATTTGAACGGCACTTCCTTTTTTGTCAAATATAATAGAAAATGGAAGGTTCCCATTCCATCCAGCACGCTGAGATATGTAACGTATAAAATCGATATTTTGTAAATATTCATAGATTGGATAGTTAAAGTGAAATCTATTTTCAAGCTGTGAACGTTCTTTTAAAGTCATCTGCTCTTGCGCATGGATAGCTACAACTTGGAACTTTCCTTTATATTTTTTTTGCAACTCTACAAGATGCGGAATCTCTTTCATACACCATTTACAATTTTTTCCAAAAAAGTTTAGTAAAACTACTTTTCCTTCATACTCTTTTATAATAATTCCATTTGATGTATCTTTGATATGCAGTAACGGTGCTCCACTCTCTTTTAGCTCAAAAGTTAAAGTAGAGTCTTTAGCCAAAATTGGTTGTAGTGTTAAGATAAAAATAGCAAGCATAAATTTTGCTATCAGTTTCATTATTGTTCCTTTATAGTAGATTGAATTTGATCATATAGCTTTAAGAATGCTATAAAAATGGTTGTAACTGCCGGACCTATAATCATGCCCCAAAAACCGATTGTTGTCAAGCCGGCAATGATTGAGAAAAAGACTAAAATCTCATTGACAGCTTGTGTCTCTTTAAGAAGTTTATAGTCAATCTCTTTAATTATTATCGGTTTTATAAATGTATCAGCAATAATAGAAATAACTATAATAGAGTAGGCTGCCAAAATTAATGCAGGGGTACTTCCTTCTGTGATCCATAAATAGATCGAGACAGGTACCCACATTAAAGCGCCGCCAATAACTGGTACTAAAGATGCAAAGCCGTACAGAATTCCCATTAAGATCATATTTAAACCAAATATTCCCGCAATTATAGCAAATAGAGCACCTTCAAAAATTGCTGTTGCCAAAATAGAGAAAAATACTACTCCCATTGAGTTTGAAAGTTCATTAAAGAGAAGTTGAGTTTGAGCAGTGTCAAGTGGAAGTATACGCTTTATGAAATGTCCAATATCTTCACCATACAGATATGTAAAAAAGTAAAAAATTAAAATTAGAACCATATCTTTAAAAAAGACAGCACTATGGGCTGCAAGAGAACCAAAATATGATATTGTATATTTAAGATAGCTATTAATATTCTCTTCACTAAATATATCAGCTAAAGCAGTATATATGTTTTGTGGATCAATATTCATCTGATCAAGCAGTTTTGTAGGTAGAGATATTGTCTGAAGAAAATTTGAAAGTTTTTCTACATTTTCTTGTATGAGTACAGGATCTATTTGTGCAACTATGATAGCTATTGCATTTATCATATAGACAAGAGGTGCAAAAAACATTACACCTAAAAGAAGAGTCATTATTGCACTGATTTGCCATCTTTTTTTCAAATGTTTGCTTAAATGCTTGGAAATTCCAAGTGTTGCAAACATAAGAAGTATGGCAATAGTAATATCTTGCATAAAAGGTCTATAGATAAAATAGACTGACCAACCAGAAATTATGAGAAGCAGTACTATAAAGTATTGCGGTTTCAAAGAAGCGCACCTTGTAATTTTGGTGATAATTTAAAAACATCATATGTTTTTGGTGTTGCTATGCGACCTCTTGCCGTTCTTTCAATATATCCGTTAGCAAGCAAGTATGGCTCAATTACATCTTCAATTGTTCCTTCATCTTCACTTAGTGCAGCTCCTATTGTACTAAGACCAAGTGGTTTGCCTTTTGCTTCAATTAAAAGTTTCAATAGTTTGATATCCATCTCATCAAATCCTCTTTCATTAACTCCTAGCTCATCAAGGGCAAACTTGGTTCTTTCAAGATGAATATGATCTTCATTCTCCACTTCAGCAAAGTCTCTTACACGCCTTAGAAGTCTTAGAGCTATACGAGGTGTTCCTCTGCTTCTTTTTGCAATCTCCAGTGCTGCATCAGCATCACAAGGTTTTTCAAGCTTATTTGCTGCTTGTTGTATGATTAACGCCAACTCTTTACTTTCATAAAATTGCATTCTAAAATGCATTCCAAATCTGTCTCTAAGAGGGTTTGAAATCATTCCGGCACGTGTTGTTGCACCTATAAGAGTAAAGCGCGGTAAGTCAAGTTTAATGGTTTGGGCTGCTGGACCACTGCCTATTATGATGTCCAATCTGTAATCTTCCATAGCAGGGTAAAGAATCTCTTCTATAGCTGGAGTTAGACGATGAATTTCATCTATAAAAAGGATGTCTCCTTCTTCCAGATTGGTTAAAATAGCTGCCAAATCTCCACTTTTTTCAATCATTGGAGCTGCTGTAACTTTAATGTTACTCTCCATCTCTGAAGAGATTAGATAAGCAAGAGTGGTTTTCCCCAGTCCAGGAGGACCGAAGAAAAGTATGTGATCCAGTGCTTCATCTCTTTTTTTACTGGCTTGAATAAATACACGAAGATTTTTTTTTATCTTCTCTTGTCCAATGTACTCATCCCAAGCACTTGGACGAAGATTCGCTTCATAACTGTTTTCATAATCGAACTTCTCTATTTCGACCATTCTTTCCATAATTACATTGCTCCAAAAGCGGTTATAGATAGATAAATATTTTTACTTATAAGTATGCTCTTCTGCTGGAAATACTCCACTCTCAACCTCTTGTTTATAATTTTTTACAGCTTCTTTAACCAACTTTGCCCCTTCTAAGTAGCGTTTGACAAACTTAGGTTTGAACTCTTCAAAAAATCCAAGCATATCAGACCATACCAGAACTTGACCATCAGTTAATTTGCCTGCACCTATTCCTATGACAGGAATATTTACTGACTGAGTGACCATTGCACCAAGATTTGGAGTAACACCTTCAACTACAATGGCAAATGCACCTGCTTCTTCAATTGCTTTGGCATCCTCAATAATTTGTTCAAAACTATTTTCATCGCGCCCTTTAACTTTGTAACCGCCTTCAGATCTTACTGATTGAGGCAAAAGACCAATATGCCCCATTACAGCAATAGCATTGTCTGTTAAATGTTTGATTAACTCAGCACGGTTGCATCCACCTTCAATTTTAACAGCATCAGCACCTGTTTGTTGGAAGACTTTAACAGCATTGGTAAGAGCCTCTTCTTTTGTATTGGTAGACCCAAACGGCATATCACAAACTACAAAGGTGTTTGGTGCCCCGTTGCATACTGCTTGTGTATGATAAATCATCTGATCAAGAGTGACCGAGAGAGTATCTGCTTTTCCATTAAAGCTCATATTGAGACTGTCACCGACAAGAATAATATCGGCTGATTCGCTAAACAAAGATGCAAATAGTGCATCGTAAGCTGTAATCATTACTATTTTACGTTTTCCTTTTGCCTGTTGCAAAGATGTAATTGTCTCTTTCTTTGGCATATCAATTCTCCTGTACAATCCTTTTGTGACACTTACTCTGTCGGTCTTTCAAAAGTGGATTGATTCTATCTAAAAAATGGTATAATTGCAATCAAACGGAGTGTTAAAAAGCTCTTTAAAGAGGATTAAATGGGTATCCGAGCACGACTCGAAGAAGAGTATGATTATGATATTGTCGATGAGTTTCTTGATCATTTAGATATTATGACAGAAGCTATGGAGCCAACAATTATTGCGCTTGAGAATGAAGCTAGCAGAATTGAAATGATCAATGAACTTTTTCGAATTTTTCACAATATCAAATCTGCTTCTGGATTTTTAAAAATAGATAGAATACATCTTCTATCAGAATTGGCTGAAGATTTAATGGAGTCAGTTCGGCAAAACCCAAACTCTTTATCTGAAGAGATAATAGATTGGCTTTTACTTGTAAATGATCAGTTTCGGGCTTGGTATACACAACTTGAAAATGATGATGAGCTTAAAGATATTAATCCAAAAATTTTAAATGTACCGGAGATATAAAAATTTTGAAAAAGTTAGTAGCATATATAACAACAGGGTTTCCAGATAAAAATTTTACAGTTGACTTGGCTCTATCTTTGAAAGAAGCAGGTGTGGATTCACTTGAGCTTGGAATTCCATTTTCAGATCCTGTTGCTGATGGTCCAGTCATTGAAGCTGCCAATCTTTTAGCTTTGCAAAATGGTTTTAAGATTGCAGACTTGCTTGAAGTAAGTGAAAAGATAGCACCAGAAATAGATACATTATGGATGGGTTATTTTAACCCTTTTTACCATAAAGGATTAGACTTTTTTCTAACCAAAGCAAAAGAGTATGGCGTAAGTAGTTTTATTATTCCAGACCTTCCGCATGAAGAGGGTATAGCTTATCGTCAAATGTTTGATGAAAAAGATATTGCCCTAATTGATTTTGTAGCACCAACTGACTCAAAAGAGCGTATAGCTGATATTGTTAAAGATGCTAAAAAATTCATTTACATGGTTGCATATGCTGGAATTACAGGAGCAGAAAAAAGTGAAAGTTTAGACTCAATCATTTCTGCAGTAAGAGAAAATACAGACACACCTCTGTACATAGGCTTTGGAGTTAATGAAAAAACTGCAAAAGAGAAGGCAAAAGGGGTTGATGGAGTAATTGTTGGAAGTGCCTTTGTTAAAATTTTGCTTCAAGAAGACTTGACAAATAGCCAAAAGATTGATAATATATCTACACTTGCACGTTCGATCAAAGAGTTGATCAACGAGTAATAGTTGTTTGCGTAAATTTTATATGGGGTTGACTTGGCTTCGACAGGAGCAGGTGATTCCTGGTTGCATGTCGGTTTGGGCATATCGTTAATCTGCCCACAAGCAATAAACGCAAACAATACAAATTACCGCCCAGCTTACGCATACGCAGCGTAAGTTTAACCGAACATACTTGGGCTGCTCTCACCGCTGACGCCATATAGGCGGATTTTGAGAGTATCATAACCTTTATGGCTATACTTACAGGTTGCCTCACCTGTAAGCGAATCTTTGAGGCTCGCACGGTATAGCTTTGGACATTGCGCGAAACCGTGTTAAATTTAGCAATGTCGTCTAAGCATGTAGACGCCAGGAGTTGCTTGTTTCTGGACAGGGGTTCGATTCCCCTCAACTCCACCAAACTACTTTTTACTTCTATTATAGTCTCACAAATTCTCTATAATCTTTCAAAAAAAATAGGCACTTTTAATATATACTTAATGCATATATGTTTATACTCTCTGTGAAGAATATTAAGATTTATAAAAAATCAAAGAGTTTACCAATATATTAAGTAAAAATTCAGAAAAGTAGAAAACCTAATACTAAAAAGATCAGCTAAAAAAATTGGTAAAAGTGTCTTTTTTAGTCAAAAAGGAATTTTAATGCATAAAAAGATAAAGATTACTTTTTTTCTATTTATGTTAGCAACTATTGCAAATCTTTTTGGAGATGACTCTAGTATAGACTTACTTTTGCAGGAGTATAAAAAAGAGTCTGAACTTTCTAAAAAAACAAAAAAAGAAACAAGCGGAATACTCTATCTTTATACCAGAGAGATGCTTGAGAGAATGCAGGTTAAAAACCTCAAAGATATTTTAAAAACTATACCAGGAATCAATCTTTATCGTGCTATAAATAATATTTCACTTATATCTACATCTTCAAATGGAAAATTTCCTACAAGTGGAGTTCGTATTTTTATTAATGATCATGATATGACATCTGCATCTTTTGGCAGTGCATTTTTAATATGGGGTGATCTTAATTTAGAGTATATTGATCATATAGAGGTTTACAAAGCAACTTCATCAATAGAGTTTGGTAATGAAACAGCACCTATTGTAATCAAACTGTACACTAAACTGGCAAATAGAGAGGAGGGTGGAAAAGCTCGTTTTATGTTAGATCATAAAGGCTCTTCAATATTAAATCTATATAATGCCAAAACAGTTAACGATGACTTTTCCTACTTTGTTTATGGAGATTTTCAAGATATTAAAAACAAGAAATATAATACAACCTATAATAGTAAAATATATACATATAGCAGTGATAAACAAGACTATAACTTTTATGCCAATTTTTTGTACAAAGAGTGGCTTTTTGAAACTGGAATGATTAACAAAACTGTTGATAGTTTCATAGGAATTGGAATTTATAAAACACCAGATGGAAGCAGGCTTTATGCGAAACAGAAGTATGCTCATTTAACTAAAAAATTTGAGAATGGTTTTAAAGTACAATTCTCAGCTGATGATATTGATTATGAGCAAATATTTGTAGATCCAAATGGCATTTATGTTTATGGAATGCAGCAACCTGTAACTAACTATACTATTACATTTGATGATAAAATCTATTCTATTACAGCTGAACAGACTTTATCTTTTAAAAATAACAGACTTTTTTATGGAGGTTTTTATAAATATAAAGAGTTTTATGAAAAAAGTGATGTATTAACTGATTACAATATTTCAAACAGTTACCAAAACAGTTATAAAAATAGTCTAGATTACAGTTCACTATATTTTGAAGATAGTTACTATTTGACTTCAAATATAAGTCTCGTTGGATCATTTAAAAAGGATTTTTACAGTTATGAAAAAGATATAGAAAAATATAGTAAATCAACATATAAACTTGCTGCAAGATATAAAGATGAAAAATGGCATTTTCAATTACTTTATACTCATTCTTACCTTCCAGTTACGTTATATCAAATATATAATCCAGATAGAATACCTTATGAAGCAAATAAAAATTTAGTTGCACCAACAACTGATATTTTACTCTTTTTTACTCAATATAATATGGAGAATAGTTATATAAATCTTACAATGGGAGAACACCAAGTAAAAGATCCTATTATTTATAATTACTATCCGCCAAACCAAGGATTTATAAATCTTTTTGGAGTTAAATCAAAATATAATCTTCTAGAACTAACATACCATTATGATTTTGACAATAACAACAGATTTGATATAGTTTTTTATGATACTTATAACCATAAACCTATAAATCTTTCTCCAAAATGGGGAATAACTGCTATGTTATTTAATCGTTATAACAAGTTTGATATTTATAATGAGCTTGTTTTTAAAAGTTCATATGACTCTTTTGGCTTAAAGATAAAGAGATCTTACGATTGGACAGCATCAGTAAAATATCATATAAGCAAAGATTTTTCTATTGGTATACGGGGAGAGAATATTTTGAACAAAGGTCTTGAACAGGCATATAATGGAGTTCCATACTCTATTCCTGTTGTAGAGCAGAAATTTTGGTTGAATTTGGAGTATCTGTTTTGAAAAAACTTATTTTTTTCATTCTATTATCCATATTTGTATTTGGTTCAATGCAAGAGGTTGAACAGAAAATATGTAATAAAATTCTGCTTTCAATCTTTAAAGAAAAAAGATTTATAAAAGTTTGGTTCAATAGTAGAAATCCTTATAAAAATTTGAAAGATAAGAAATTTCTTTTTGTAGAGATTCCTGATCAAGCTGATATTTTAATAGTAGATCATTATGAAGATATTTTAGCAGATAAGCCAATTTTTGTTAAAAAGTATCATCTATTACGTAAATATAAAAATAGAGCTATTGGAGGGTTTTACTGGCAAAAGGGAAGACCAAATATTATCTTTTTAAAATCAAATCTACAGAAGTACAATATAAAGTTACCTGACGAATTTAGTCGTTATGTAGAGGAAAATAGATGATTTTTAGACATATCGCAAAAATATATGCGGTAATTCTTATATCTATTTTTGCGGTATTTGCATATATGTATTTTTCTGTCAACTCAATCAAAAAAGAGCTTAATGATAATATAGATAATCTCTTAATCCATATAGTAAAAGAGTTTGTTGAAAATATAGATCAAAACTTAAAAAAGAATTTGAAAGGTAGATCGCCATTAGAGGCTTTGCATTCAGACGCTAAGCTAAGATCTAATTTTGAACAAGTTCTTTCTACTATTTCAACAAACTCTTTTCGTTATGTTTATATTCTCTACAGAGATAAAAATAGTATTTACAGATATCTAGTTGATGGAAGTCATGAAGATAAAGGTGAGTTGGATCAACCACTTGATGTTAATATAGATGAGTGGAACAAAGTTTATGAAACTAAGCAAGATAATATTATATACCAGTATGAGCTTGAAACACTTTGGACAACTTACCTTCATCCTATTTTACATAAAGATCAGGTAGTTGCTGTTCTTGCAGTAGACTTTTCATTTGAATTGCCTGATATGGTAAAAGAGATAATTAAACCGCTTAATAGAAGTTTTCTTTTTATATTCATAGCAATTTTAGTATTGATACTACTTTTTGCTATGGAGATATATTTTAATTATAAAATGAAAATAAAAAGTTATACAGACTCTCTTACAGGAGTTTACAACAGGCATTACCTGAGAGTATTTCTTAAAAGTGTCAATATTGATAACTATCAAGTGCTTATGTTTGATATTGATCATTTTAAAAAAATAAATGACAATTACGGACATAAAGCAGGAGACATAGTCTTGCAGGACTTGGCTAAAATAGTAAAAAAACTCATAAGAGAAGAAGATCTTATTTTTCGTTATGGTGGAGAGGAGTTTTTGCTTTTTGTAAAAGTAAATGGTGATTTTAATGTTGGTGAACAGATAGCTAAAAGAATAAAAGATGCTGTGGAGAAAGAGAAGTTTATATATGAAGATCAAATAATCAAAACAACCATTTCTGTTGGAATAAATAAATATCCACAAAGGTTTAAAACAATTGATCAAGTAATTAGATATGCAGATGAAATGTTGTACCTTGCAAAAAAGGATGGTAGAAATTGTATAAAACTCGAACATGAAAATTATAAAACAATGAATAAACTTACAATTTCTGAAATCAAGGAAGCTATAGAGCATAACAGAATTGTTTGCTATTATCAACCAATTTTTGATTCTAAAACACTCTCCATAGTAAAATATGAGGCACTTGTAAGACTTATTAAAAAAGATCAAACAGTTGTTGGTCCATATTTTTTTCTAGAACAGATATTTTCAACAACACTTTATACTGAACTTACTAATGTAGTTATTGAAAATGTATTTAATAAAATTGAGCAGACAGGTGCCAAGATAAGTATTAATCTTAACTTTTCTGATATTCTTGATAGTAAAATATATGATTCTGTTATAAAGAGTATAAAAAAACATAAAACATATGCGTCTTTGCTTGCAATAGAGCTATTAGAATATGAAGAGCTTGAAAATATAGATATCATAAAAAAAAGAATTGATGAAATTAGATCATATGGTGTTTTAATAGCATTAGATGACTTTGGTAGCGGGTATGCAAATTATGAGATATTTAAGCACCTTCCAATAGATATTATTAAAATAGATGGCAGCTTAATCAAAGATCTACCAAATTCTGAAATATCATTAAAAATTGTAAAATCTATCATTCTTCTTGCAAAAGAGCTTGACATTAAAATGGTAGCAGAGTTTGTCCACTCAAAAGAGGTACTTTCTAAAGCAAGATTTTTAGGAATAGAGTATCTTCAAGGATTTTATCTTTCACCACCACAAGAGAATATATAGTATAAAGAAGAGAGAAAACTCTCTTCTTTATTGTAATAGTTTCATAACATTTTGCTGAACAGCATTAGCCTGACTCATAGCATAACTTCCAGATTGTGCTAGAAGGTTATGTTTGTTGAAGTTTGCACTCTCTTCTGCAAAGTCAACATCTCTAATTTGACTCTCTGCAGATTTAACATTAACTTGAGTAACAGATATATTGTTAACAGTTGAAACAAGCTGATTTTGAACAGAACCAAGATCACTTCTGATTTTATCAAGAAGTTTTTGAGCAGATTCAGCTATATCAATAACAGCCATAGCACCTTTTAGAGTAGTAACACCGGCATTAACACCACCTGAAACTTGATAAGCTATATTATCATTAGCTACAAAGCCCATTGCTTCTGCTTGTGAAGATGTGAAACCACCTTTGATAGAACGTAAATTGATTGTCTCTTCTGATTCGTTACTACCATCAAATCCAATATTAGTTCCACCACTAACAACAATATCTCGTGCATCAAGTCGTACTAAAGTTAATCGTCCATAGTTAACTTCAGTTTGGTCAGTTCCAAATCCTACTGCAGATAGACCTGATGATGCAGAAACAACAATACCACGACCATCAACACTGGTTAGATTAAGGTGTCCACGCTCATCAATTGATGCTTCAACACCAGTTTTATCTTTTAATAAATTAATAGCATTCACTAATGCACCGTTTTTATCATTTGCATCAACCTCAATTGTTCCAATTGAGACACCATTGATTGTTAAATCACTAAGAGTACCAGATGCAACGGCAGAGACACCAGTTGATTGTACTGACCAAGAAGCTCTAACACCAGTTTTATCTGAGTTTTTATTAATAGCTTCAGCTAAAACACCCATACCCGTACCAGCACTATTACTGATTACAACACTTTCAATCTTAACATCATGACCACCATCAACAGCCACAAAGGTAAGTGTAACTTCAGCATCTGCTGAAATTAATGAACCTGTTTCAAATCTGGTATTACCAATTTTATCAGAGCTTGTAGCACCAATTGATGCTTTAACAGTAGTATTAGAGTAAGCACCTATTTGGAACTCTTTGTTTGTATATTGTCCAGAAAGCAACTGTTGACCGTTAAATGATGTAGTGCCTGCAATATTGTCAAGCTCTTCCATCAATCTAACAATATCTTGTTGTAGAGCTTTTCTGGTCTCTTCAGTTTGACCATCCTGAGCTGCTTGAGTAGCTTTGGTTTTAATGGTATCTAGAATTTTTATCTGTTCATCCATAGCTTTATCAGCTGTTTGGATAATGGCAATACCATCATTTGCATTTTTAATAGCCTGCCCCAAAGCACTTGCTTGAGCTCTTAATGAGTCAGCAATAGCCATTCCCGATGCATCGTCTGCAGCTTTATTGATGCGAAGACCAGAACTCAATCGCTCCAACGATGTATTGAGTGCGCGGTTATTTGCTACTCCGTTTGCGTGAGCATTGAGAGCCGCTATGTTTGTATTGATCCGAAAACTCATATATTCCTCCTTAATTATATGTTTCGTAAAACCTAAGCCAATCCGTTGGCAAGCCATATTTGTCTTATGGGCACCTCTAAAATCTAAAGTTACTTAGGTCTTAGAGATACCCATATAAATAAATATATGGCTGATTTTTACGAAACATTACCAAGCCTTTAGATAGTAAAAGGCTCTATGTTTTAGGCATAAGCATTTTTCGTTCCAATTTTATTTTTTTAATCACTTAACATTTTCATAACAGAGTTATCTTATAATTGTGTGTTTTTAAATTTAAGGATGGTTTTTAGTGGCTGAAAAAAATAGATTTGTTATTTTTTTTATTGTTTTAGTAATTGTTTCGATCATAGAAGCATCTATAATTTTTTATTCTAATATTGAAAAGCCATCGCAAAAAAGTGCAACAAACAGTAAAAAGGTATCTATTCATATTTGCTATGCTGAACCTGTAACTTGTAAACATCATCAGCAACAAGAGCAAAATAGAGTTGAAAAAGCTAAACCAAAACCAGAGATTAAACCAAAACCAAAAATAAAACCCAAGCCAAAACCAAAACCTAAGCCCAAACCAAAGCCGAAAACTAAAATAAAACCTAAACCTGTTCAAAAAAAAGTAGTTAAACAACCAAAACCTAAAGAGAAAAAAGAGCAGCATAAACCTGTACAAAAGCCTCAACCCAAAAGTGTTCAATCATCACCTAAAATATGTAAACCCTCTGCTCAAAAGGTAGATAGAGCAAAGATGGATGCAGTTAAAGCAGCCTATTTAAAAGAGGTTCGTGAATTAATTGAATTCAATAAGTACTATCCAAGAAGAGCAAAAAGAATGCATAGAAGCGGAGTTGTTGAGATAGAGTTTACAATACTAAAAGATGGAAAAGTTTCCAATATTAATATTTTAAAAGAGTGCAAATATAATATATTGAATAGAGCGGCAAAGAGGACATTAGAGAAGATTGGAGCATTTAAGCCATTGCCAAATGCTTTTGAGTCTGACTCTTTAACTCTTCGAGTTCCAATAAACTATATTTTGAAACATTAAAAGGAGAGATTGTGGGATTAATAGAGTATATAGAAGCCGGTGGAGTAATAATGAAAATTTTATTGGTTATGAATACTATCGGCATTGCTCTTATGGTAACTAAAGTTATACAGATTTTAATCTATAATAAAAAAGCAGAACAGCATGCAGATGAGATTTTAAGTGAATTTTCATCAATAGCATCAAAAGATAAAGATACTATAATCATTCTCATAAAAGAGCTTTTACAAAGTCGTCTTAAAAGACTTGAAAAAGGTTTGCCTACTGTAAAAAACATAGCTACAACTGCTACCCTTTTTGGTCTTCTTGGGACAGTTGTCGGCGTATTGATGGCTTTTGAAGGTATAGCAAAGGTTGGAATGGGTAACGCGCAAGTTTTTGCAAATGGTATCTCTATGGCTTTGGTTACAACAGTTGGAGGATTAATTGTAGCTATCATTCATACGGTAGGGTATAACTACATTATGGCTTATTTGGATAGTGTCGAAGCAAATCTTGAAGAAGTGATTTTATCAAAAATTTTGGGCTCCAACCAATGAAACGCAGAGAATCTTTAACTTTAGATATGACCCCTCTTGTAGATGTTGTTTTTCTGCTTCTAATATTTTTTTTAGTAACATCTGTTTTTAAAAAAGATGAATTGGCACTTATGCTAAACCTTCCAAGTTCAAAAGAGGGATCAAAGGTTATAGATAAAAAAGAGTTGATAATAGAGCTTAGCAAAGATGAGATAGCTATAAATAAAGATATTTTAACTTTTGAAGAGATAGATGCCAAGTTTGCAACAGTTAAAGATAAGGAGCGTCCAATTGTGGTGCGTATAGATAAAGATGTAAGGTATGAGCGTATCATTAAACTTTTTGATCTATTGGAGAAGTATGGATTGCATAATCTTCAGTTAGTTAAAGAATCAGGTAATTAATGAAGATAGGAATGAGACTAATCTCTGTTTCAACCATTTTACTATCTCTATTTTTCATAGGTTGTGCCTCATATAAACCTGTTCAACTTCCAAAAATTCTTAATGATACCAATCTATCACTGCCAAACAGACCTGAAAAGTGGTGGGAAGGGTTTGATGATAGAGAGTTAAACTCTCTTTTAAATGAGGCTATTACAAAAAATTTTGATCTTCTTGCAGCCAAAAGCAGAATTTCTCAAGCAAAAGAGACACTTGCAAAAATTAATTCATCACTCTATCCATCTGTTGATTTATCACTTAGTGGCTCACACTCCAAAGAGAGTTTTGAAAATGGTACCTTTGTATCCAACGACATTTCAGGCTCTTTGCAGGCAAGCTATGAAGTTGATCTTTTTGGACGATTAGATGCGCTGAGCAAAGCAGGTTTTCACGACTATAACAGGCAAAAATTTGACTATGAAACAGTGTATATTGCACTATCGTCAAATCTTGTAACAAACTGGTATGATTTAGCGTATAGTTATGAGAGTGAAAAGATTTTAAAAGAGCGTATAGAGTTGGCAAGAAAAGAGGTGGCTCTTCTTAAACAGAGGTATGAAAGACAAAGAGCTAAACTGGTAGATTTTTTGTCTCAGCAAAGCAGTTTAAAACAGATGGAGTCAGACTTAGAAGCAGTTAAGTACCAAAAAGAGCTATATAAAAACACTCTATCAGCACTTTTAGGTAAATCACCGTTAGAGTTTAATCTAAACACAATTCCATCTTTACCTGAAAAAATGCCTAAACAGATAGGTTCTGTCTCATCTGAAGTGTTGCTGAAGCGTCCAGATATTCAAGCAGCTCTTGAGTCTTTAAAAGCTCAAGATAGAAGAGTTGCGGCAACAGTTTCAGCTCAATACCCACGATTTTCAATAAGTGCTTCGGTTAGGCAAAGTGATATAACTTTAAATAACATTTTTGAAAACTGGTCTTCATCTATTGTAGCATCTTTACTTGCACCAATTTATGATGCCGGAAGTAGAGAAGCAGATGTGAAGATAGCAACAAATAAAAGAAGAGAGCTGATTTTTAATCTAAAAAAGCTTTTAGTAGAAGCAGCTGTAGAGGTTGCAAATGCTATAAAATCTATTGAGACAAAGCAGAAAAGCTACCAGATAGCTAAACAACAACTTTTAATAGCAGAAAAAAAAGAGCAGAGTTACCGTATGCATTACTTGCACGGAACAGAGGATTTTAAACGATATTTAGATGCAAAACTGGCTTTAAAGTTAGCTAAAGATAGAGAAGTCAGAAGTAGGTTGGAGTTGATAAAGGCATATATATCTTTTTACCGTGCTACAGCTTCAGGATGGAATTAGCAAATGGGATCAAACAGGGGTCAAGATTCAATTTTAAGGGGTTGGGACTTTAGTCCCATTTTATTTGAGAGGGATTTAAAAGAATGAAAATAAAGAGTTTTATTTCAACTATTATTGGGTTGGCTATTTTCGCATCGGCACTATATCTATCTTATGGATGGCTTACACATAAGCCAAAAGCTTTTAAACATCATATTAAAAGAGTAGAAGATTTTGCTCCTCTTGTAGAGACAATAAAACCAAAACCAATAGATAAACCTATAGAGGTAGAAGCTTTTGGAACTGTTATTCCTGTTCGCACACAAACACTTTCAGCAAGGGTCTCATCACAAATAGTTGGTATCTCACCGCGTCTCATACCTGGCAGTGTAGTAAAAAAAGGTGAACTTCTAATAGAGTTGGATGATACAGACTTTAGACTTGCGCTAAAAAAGAGTAAGTCAAATGTAGAAAATGCCAAGCTTCAACTGGCTCAAGAGCTTGAAAATCAAAAGAGTGCTATGTTTGAGTTTTCAATGGCAGATCAAAATGTAAGTGAAGCACAAAAGAGATATATTTTGCGTTATCCTCACGTAGAAGCTGCCAAAGCAAATCTTGAAGCGCAAAAGGCAGCACTTAAAAAGGCAGAGATAGATTTGAAGAGGTGTAAGATTTATGCACCTTTTGATGCTGTTGTTTTAAATGTTACATCAGCAGTTGGAGATGTTGTAGGATCATCAAAGGCTCTTGCTACACTCGCTCGTGCAGATGCTTTTTGGGTTCGTACTGCTATCTCTTTAGAGACTCTAAATAAGTTAAATATTCCAGGCTACAATGCTAAAAAAGGCTCTAAAGTAGTTGTAAAAGGGATAAATGGGGTTATTGAAGGTGTTGAAAAGATGGTAGATGAGAGCAGTAAAATGGCATATCTGCTTATACGTATAGATGATCCGCTAAATAGAAAAGAGCCACTTTTTCTAAATGAGTTTGTACGTTTGGAGATTGAGGGCAGGGTTATTAAAAATATCATAGAGATTCCATCAAAGGCTTTACATAGCAATGATGAAGTTTGGATCGTTGGAGCAGATAAACATCTTCACATCAGAAGAGCAAATGTTGTTTGGAGCAAAGGTGACAAGTTATATATAGATGCAAATATTTTAAAACCTGATGAGTTAATTGTAACAACTCTCATAGAAAATCCTATAGATGGGATGCTGTTAAGAGTAGCTGGAAATGAAGATAAGGTAGAAACTTCCAAATGAAAAATTTAAAACGTTTTCAGGGAGGTCCACTTGCTTGGATGGCAGCGCATCCGGTAGCTGCTAATCTTTTGATGATAGTAGCCATCATCGGCGGTATTTTAATGATCTCTCATCTGCGTCAAGAGGTTTTTCCAGACTTTGAACATGATGAGGTACGTGTCAGTGTAGCATATCCGGGAGCAAGCCCTGAAGAGATAGAAAAAGGGATCGTTCTACCTATTGAAGAGGCTGTCAGCGGGGTAGATGGGGTAAAAAGGGTAGTTTCCAATGCTTCAGAAGGTGTAGGAAGTGTAACTGTAGAGGCTCAAAGAGGGTATGACTTACAACAACTGCAAAATGATGTGCAAAATGCCATAAATCGCATTAGAACATTCCCTACAGATATAGAACGCCCAAGAGTAGTTATGCGAAGTTATGAGAAGCAGACAATCTCTTTAATGCTGTATGGAGATAGCGACAGACTTACACTATATAACTTGGCACTCTCATTTAAGCAAAGACTTTTACAACACCCTGAAATTTCAAAAGTTGGAATCTATGGAGTCTCTGCTCTACAGTATAGTATAGAGATCGACAAAGATACCCTTAGAAAATATAACCTATCTTTAGAAGAGGTAGCAAGACGCATAAATAGTGACTCTTTAGACCTTCCGGCAGGCAGTATAAAAACAAGTAGTCAAGAGATACTGGTACGCTTAAATCAGCGCAGAGAGTTGATCGAAAAGTTTAAAAATATTCCAATTATTACAACCAAATCTGGGGCGATAGTTACACTAAAAGATATAGCAAAATTTAGAAAGAATTTTGAAAATGAGGACTATTTTGCTCTGTATAACAGTAAACCTGCCATATATATGGCTGTAAGAAATCCACAAGACTACTCACCAATAGCAATTGCAAATATAGTAAAAGAGGAGATGGCAAACTATAATAGTGAACTACCTCAGTCAATAGATATGAAAGTGCTTACAAACTCGGCAGATACATTTGCAGATCGTGTAAACCTTTTGTTGAAAAACAGTGCAGTAGGGCTTATCATAGTTTTGGTAGTTCTTGCTCTGTTTCTTGAAATACGCCTAGCTTTTTGGGTAATGATGGGAATTCCTATCTCATTTATGGGAGCTTTTTTCCTATTTCCAGCTCTTGATGTTTCCATTAGTATGGTTTCTCTTTTTGCCTTCATCATTGCACTTGGAATAGTAGTTGATGATGCCATTGTCATAGGTGAAAATATCTACCACTACAGAGAGCAGGGCTTTTCGCCTGTAGAAGCTGCCGTTAAAGGTGTTCGTGAGATGGCAGTACCAGTTACGTTTGCCATTTTAACCAATATCGTTGCATTCTTACCAATATATTTTATTCCTGGAATGATAGGGAAAATATTTCAAGTGATCCCTGTTGTTGTCATAATAATCTTTTTAGTCTCATGGGTAGAGTCACTCTTTATTCTGCCATCACACTTGGCTCACATAAAAGGTGATGTTTCCAATCCTTTGCTAAGGTTTATACACAATTTACAGCAAAAGTTTAGTCGAGCATTTAGAGGTTGGGTACGTTTTAAATTTGGATCTTTTTTAACATTTGTGCTTCATCACCGCTATCTTCTTATTGTTGTCTCCATATCTATGCTGATTGTTACAATTGCTTATGCTTTAAGTGGTCGAATGGGAATGCAGATATTTCCACGTGTTCCGTCTGATTATGCTCAGGCAATTTTGAAAATGCCATTGGGAACTCCGGCAGATGAGACTAAACAGATAGTTAAGAGGATGACAGATGCCGCATACATTGTAGAAGAGGAGAAAGGGTTATCAGAGTATATTCACGGAGTTTATGCCCGTGTTGGCAGTGAAGGGGCTCACGAAGCTTTAATAAGGGTCTATCTGCCACCTGCAGTTGTTCGTGAAAAGCTACTCTCTACAGCAGATTTTGTTCAGTTATGGAGAGAAAAGATAGGTGAAATTCCGGGAGCTGAACTTCTAAAGTTTTCTGCACACTCCAGAGGTCCCGGACATGGATCAGCTATATCTTTAGAGATAAAACATAGCAATCTTGAAATATTGAAAGAGGCAAGCAGGCTCATTGCTCAAGAACTGCATAACTATCCAAGAGTTTATGATATTAGTGACGGTTTTGAGAGTGGTAAACCGCAAATAAACTTTACGCTAAAACCTTTAGCCTATACATTGGGATTTGATGCAAGAACTATTGCAAGAGAGGTGCGTGCCTCTTTTTATGGTGCAGAGTCACAGCGTATTTTGGTAGATAATAATGAGATAAAAGTGATGGTAAAGCTTCCAAAAAAAGAGCGTGAAATGCTGCAAACCCTTTATAATTTACGCCTCTTTACAAAAGATGGTAAAGAGGTTGCATTGATGGATCTAATAAACATAAGATGGGGGCAAGCATATACACAAATTCATAGAGTTAATGGAAGAAGAGTCATTACAGTAGAGGCAAATATTCGCCCACGCAGTAAAGCTATAGAGGTTATGAATGATCTTCAAGAGTCATTTTTACCAGAGTTAAAAAAGCGTTTTCCAGGACTCTCTTATAGTTTTGAAGGTGATCAGACAGAGATAAGAGATAGTTTATCTACTCTAAAGACTACATTTATATTGGCTATGTTTGTCATTTATGCTCTGTTGGCAATTCCATTTAGAAGCTACCTTCAACCGCTAATTGTGATGGTGGGCATACCGTTTGGAATTATAGGCGCAATTATTGGACATTTGATAATGGATTACAGCCTTAGTGTTGTGAGTATGTTTGGCATAGTGGCTCTTAGCGGAATAGTTGTAAATGATGCTCTCATTTTGGTAGATTTTGCTAACCGTTACAAGAGTAGAGTAAAAGCATCTACTCTGAAAGTTGTACGTGAAGCGGCTTTGCAAAGATTTCGCCCTATCTTGCTTACAACCATAACAACCTTTGGAGGTTTGATGCCAATGATCTTTGAAACCTCCAGACAGGCAAAATTTCTAATCCCTATGGCAATATCTCTTGGGTTTGGAATCCTTTTTGCCACATTTGTTACACTGTTGATCGTTCCTGCCCTATATATGGTGGTTGAGGATGTGAAGAGTTTTTTTACAAATCATTAAATAAGTTAATCAGTGGTCTATTTTTTCAAAAAAAGACTTTCTGTAAAGTCGGCTTTAGTCGATAAACATTAAAAACCTTAACACCAGCCAAATCCGATGAAATTTTAAATATTTATAAAAAAAAGATTTTGGAAAGATTTTTGCTTGAGTTGACTCAAAAAAATGAGGGGTCAACAATGAAACAATATACAAAAGCAAAAGCATTGCTTGAATCGTTAAAGACAATACCAGATTATAGAGTAGATATAGGAAAGATACAGTATCCATTAGCAGAAGTGCTATTTATGGTGATATTTGCATTACTAAAGGGTAATACAAAATTCAAAGAGATATTTGGGTGGATGGTTTATAATAAAGAAAACCCGATACTTAAAGATATTTTTGAAAAAGATAAAATTGAA
>NZ_FOXB01000034.1 GCF_900115615.1 Hydrogenimonas thermophila
AAAGTATCTCATATAAGCTCCTCTCGTATCTCTCTTTGGTTGCCCAAAGGGCATCACAGCCTCGTAATCAATGAGCAATTGATGCAAAAGCATCATTGCAACTTTTAATCAGTGATTATCACCAAAGAGACAGTCAAGCTAAATTAAGTGATCTCCTTAAGCAAACTAAGCTTAAAGAAGTCACAGGGGGTATAAAAAGACTTTTTAGCTCTTTGGTTAGACTGTGATTAAGTTAAAGATCTGAAGTCTAATTTCTTCATTCTTGATAGTAATAATTTAGAGTTAATTTTTCAATCCTTTTTGGATGAAAATCTCTAAATTATTTCTATAAATGTATTATACGAGGGAGAAAGTATGAAAAATATAATAAGTAAGTTTATTGTTTTTCTGATAATTGTTTTCTCGGTAAACAGTTATGCAAATGAACAAGATGGTGTTAAAGCATTATCACCTGAAATAAGAGGACTTCTTTCACAAGAGATGAAAGCAATACAAAAAGGTATGATTTCTATAATTCCTGAATTAGCATCTGGAAATTACGAAGCAGTTTCTAAAATTGCAAAACAGATAAAAGAGAGTTTTATTTTAAAACAAAAGTTAACTAAAGAGCAAAAAAAAGAACTTAAACATAAACTTCCTACAGCTTTTATAGAAATGGATAGAGAATTTCATAAAGATGCTGGAATGCTAATGCATGTAGCAAAAATGAAAAATGGAGAGCTGGCAAACTATTACTATTTTAAAATGAGTAATGCTTGTATAAAATGCCACTCAAAATTTGCTAAACATAGGTTCCCTGCATTTTCTTCTACAAAAGAAGATTCTGGACATCATCATTAATAAAAAATAACGATTTGCCAAACTATCTAAAAAGTAATAATACTCATATTAATATATCAATATATTAAGATATATTTAACTATTAAAATACTAGAATTATGACAATAAAAAAAAGTAGGTGGATTAATTAATTATGGAAGCAATGGAAGATTTTCTTAAAACAGTAGGGGCTCTTTATGATGAAACGCGTGTTAAACTTCTAAAGTTTATAGATTTACACGGTCCATTATGTGTATGTGATCTTCAAGCTTCTTTTGAAATGATACAGTCTCGTCTTTCACGCCATTTAAAAATATTGAAAGAGGCAGGTTTTTTGAAAGTACAAAGAGATGGACGATGGGCATATTATGGTATTCGCAAGCCTTTAGATAGATTTAGACAGGAAGTT
Source organism: Hydrogenimonas thermophila (assembly GCF_900115615.1). Taxonomy (NCBI): domain Bacteria; kingdom Pseudomonadati; phylum Campylobacterota; class Epsilonproteobacteria; order Campylobacterales; family Hydrogenimonadaceae; genus Hydrogenimonas; species Hydrogenimonas thermophila. Next base: position 1,229 of record NZ_FOXB01000034.1, read on the forward strand.
TTGGAAGAGATTCGCATGCTCCCAATTGATCTACCTGAATATAAAAAAGAATCCAAAGAGTGTAAATTATGAAAAAAGTTTTGATTTTATGTACTGGCAATAGTTGTCGTTCCATTATAGCTGAAGCATTGGTTAATAAATATCTTTCAGATGATGGTATTAAAGCATACAGTGCCGGAAGCAACCCTAGTGGAAAAGTGAATCAAAATGCTAAAAAGGTTTTAGAAGTTGATGGTTCTTGGGATGATAGTTACTACTCAAAGAGCTTAGATGAAGTTATGAGCAACGGTCCATTTGATTTGGTTGTAACAGTTTGTGATAATGCAAAAGAGAGTTGTCCTGTTTTTCCAAATGCAAAAGTATTGCACGTTGGTTTTGAAGATCCAGACGGCAAGTCTTTTGAAGCATTTGAAGAGACAAAAGAGTTGATCAAAAGCAAATTATTACCTGTTGTTAAAGAAAAGATTTCAGAAAAAAAGTATGATGATGTTACGACTTTAAGTGATAATGATCTAATCTGTTACTGTAAAGAGATAGATAAAAAGAGTATAGTTAAGGCTATCAAAAATGGAGCTAAAAGTTTAAAAGATGTAAAAGTAGCTACAAATGCTTGTACTGGTAATGAATGTAAAGAGAAAAATCCAAACAGAAGATGCTGTTCAAATGAGATCAATCAACTAATTCAAATCTATGGAGAGAAAATGGAAAAAGATGTTAAAAAAACTGTTAATGGAGTAAAAATCTCTTTTACAGGTGAAGTAAAAAAAGAGAATATTATAAAAATGGTAGAAAATTGTGCTACAGGTCAGTGTGAATGTATGAGTGATGCTACAAAAAAGAAGATTCAAAATATGGAAGTTAAAGGTGAAGATGGAGCAGTTGAACTTGAGCTAACAGGTGAGATAGAAAAAGAGGAGATTGAAGCTGCATTGCAAAGATCTAAAGTATTAAACCAGTGACATGTTGCTTGCAGGTACAATTTTTCTTGTAACACTGATATTAGTTATATGGCAGCCTAAAGGGCTTCAAATTGGAACAAGTGCCGTAGCAGGTGCCATTATAGCTTTATTGCTGGGTGTAGTCTCTATTAGTGATGTTATTACAGTAACATCTATTGTATGGGATGCTACTTTAGCCTTTATAGGTATTATTTTACTATCGATGGTTCTTGATGAGATTGGCTTTTTTGAGTGGGCGGCAGTAAAAATGGCTAAACTCTCTCGTGGTAACGGTCATCTCATGTTTTTAAATGTTTTACTTCTTGGTTCATTAGTCTCTGCTTTTTTTGCCAATGATGGTGCAGCACTTATACTTACACCAATTTTACTAGCAAAAATGAAGTATCTTAAAATGGATACAAAGGCAATTTTTGCTTTTTTAATGGCAGGCGGGTTTATTGGAGATAGTGCTTCAAATCCTCTAGTAATTTCTAATCTTACAAATATTGTTACTGCAGGCTATTTTGATATTGGATTTTTAGAGTATTTGCAAACTATGTTTTTCCCTAATTTATTATCTATTATTGCTTCAATCATAGTGCTTTGGATATTTTTTAGAAAATCTATTCCTGAACGTATTGATATTGATGTATTACCAGAAGCTGATAGTGTCATTAAAAACAGAGTAATGTTTAAAATCAGCTGGTGGTTTTTAGGATTGCTTTTGGCAGGTTACTTTATAGGTGATCTTTATAATGTGCCTGTTTCATTCTTTGCTCTTGGAGGAGCACTTCTTTTTCTTGGAATTGCAACATATTTCAAAGCAACTAAACCAATTATGACAATTAAGAGCGCACCTTGGCAGGTAGTTTGGTTCTCTATTGGTCTTTATGTTGTTGTTTTTGGGTTAAAAAATGCGGGGCTTACAGATCAGATTGCTCAGTGGCTTGTGGCATTAAAAGCTTATGGAAAAGAGGTATATATTATAGGAACAGGCTTTACATCTGCTATATTAAGCTCTATTATGAATAATATGCCGACAATTATGGTAATGGACCTTGCTATAGATAAAACAGGTGATACATTCTTAGCTTACGCAAATATTCTTGGTTCCAACCTTGGACCTAAAATGACACCTATCGGATCTCTTGCCACACTGTTATGGCTACATGTTTTGGCTAAGAAGGGTGTTAATATCGGATGGGGTGAGTATATGAAAGTAGGGCTTATTGTCACACCACCGGTACTGTTTATTGCCCTATTGGGCTTACTATAACATTGGGGAAAGATATGAAAAAGATAATGATATTAAGTGGTGCAGGACTTAGTGCTGAGAGTGGCATTAAAACTTTTCGAGATAATGATGGTTTATGGGAAGAGTATGATGTAATGCAAGTATGCTCAACTGAAGGGTGGAGAGCAGACAGAGAACTTGTGACACGTTTTTATAATGATCGCCGAAAGGATTTGGCGGACAAAGTACCAAATCCTGCTCACTATGCATTGGCAAATCTTGAAAAGAGGTATCCTGGACAAATTTGGAATCTAACCCAAAATGTTGACGATTTGCTAGAGCGTGCAGGGTGTCATAATGTGATTCATTTGCATGGTACTTTAAGAGACTTACGATGTGAAGATTGTTGGCATATATGGGATATTGGATATCGAGCGCAAGCTGATAACGAATATTGTCCAGTCTGTAATTCAAATCGAGTACGTCACAACGTTGTGATGTTTGGTGAAGCGGCACCAGCATACAGGTTTATTCAACAAGCTATTGATGAGAGTGAACTATTTATTGCAATTGGCACAAGTGGGCAGGTTATTGATATTGTATCTATTGCTACTGAGTTTGCCAACTCTGTTTTGGTTAATCCTAAACGTGAGATGTATGTAACAATGTTTGGTTCACACGAACAATATATTGATGAATATTTTAGATATTTTATACAGAAAAAGGCTAGTGAAGCAGTTGATGAGTTAGAGCAAATTATAAATGAGTTATTTATTTAAATAAATCAAGAAATTGAAAAAAGAGGCTTTTTTCTTTATTATTTTCTCTTTTTTCAATTCTTTCATCTTTAAAATTAACATCAGGTTTCATTAATTCTTTATTGAATGCTATATGTTTTTTTAAATTTTTTTCTCTCTTTTTCCAACTATGCTGCTGATAATTTTTAACCTTTGTATATAATAGGCACATTGTAAATCCTTTCTTAAGAATTATGTTATAAAAAAATTGTGTAATGAATATGTATTTTTATTACTCTCTTAAATCTACTATGATAGCATTCCACTCTGCAGTAATTTTGAAGGTAAATAACTTAAGGATAAAAGAAATGAATATTGTTTTTATGGGAACACCTGATTATGCAAACACAATTTTTAAACGTTTGATTAAAGAAGATGGTATTAATGTTACATCGGTATATACCCAGCCAGACAAACCTGTTGGACGAAAAAAGGTTATGACACCGCCACCTGTAAAAGTTACAGCAAATGAAGAAGGGATAAATTGTTTTCAACCTATTACACTTAAAGAGAAAGAGATTGTTGACAGAATTAAAAATGAGAATCCTGATTTTATTATTGTTGCAGCGTATGGTCAAATCTTGCCAAAATCGATACTTGATATTGCACCTTGTATAAATCTTCACGCTTCACTATTACCAAAATATCGTGGAGCAAGTCCAATTCAGCAAGCATTGTTAAATGGTGATAAAATCACCGGTGTAACAGCAATGCTTATGGAAGAGGGACTTGATAGTGGACCAATACTCTCTTGGAATGTAACTAAAATAGAGACAAATGATCGTAAAGTTACTCTTTTTAATCGCCTTGCAGATATGGCTGCAGACTTGACTACCTTGACATTGAAAAATTTTAGTAAAATTTCACCATTGAAACAATCTTCAGCAGATGCAAATTACTGTAAAAAAATTAGAAAAAGTGATGGACTTGTTACATTTGAGTTCTCTTCTGAGAGAATCTATAATACTTTTCGTGCATATGAAGGATGGCCTGGAATATATCTTGAAAGCGGCTTGAAGTTACTTGATATATCTTTGGTTGATGATGAAGGTAAAGCTGGTACTATTGTCAGAATAGATGATGATGGCGTTGTAGTTGCTTGTATAACAGGAGCAATAAAAATACATATGGTACAGCCTCCTTCAAAAAAAGGTATGGATTCATTAAGTTATATTCGAGGTAAAAGGTTAGGTGTTGAAGATATATTCATTTGAAATACTCCCATCAACGCAAAAATGGCTTATTGAAAAGGTACAAGATAGCAGTGTAGAGATTCCATGTGCTGTTATTACTGAAATGCAGACTGATGGCATAGGAAGCAGAAATAACAGCTGGATAGGCAATAGAGGTAACTTTTTTGCTTCTGTAGCAATTTTGGAAGAGCATTTGCCTGATGATTTACCAATTACTGCAACATCTATCTATTTTGCTTGTTTAATGAAAAATTCTTTAGAAAATTTTGGTTCAAAAGTATGGGTTAAATGGCCAAATGATCTATATATTGAGTCAAGTAAAGTAGGTGGATGTATTACTGTAAAAAAGGGAGGTGTTATGATTGTTGGAATAGGAGTAAATATCATAAAAGCTCCCCTTGGATTTGGTGTTTTAGATATTGTTATTTCACCTGATAAACTTTTAAAAGAGTTCCTTGAAAGAGTAAAAAGAGCTCCTTCATGGAAGCAGATTTTTAGCAATTTTAGATTAGAATTTGAAAAAAGTAAAGAGTTTTATACTCATATCGAAAATGAGAAATTTAATTTAACAGATGCCATCTTAAATGATGATGGTTCTTTAATGATAGGAAAAAGAAGGGTAGTAAGTTTAAGATGAGCGAAATAATCACTATAGCCAATCAAAAAGGTGGAGTAGGGAAGACAACAACTGCAGTCAATTTGGCAGCATCGTTGGCAGTTGCAGAAAAGAAAGTTTTGCTTATTGATGCAGATCCACAGGCGAATGCTACAACAAGCCTTGGATTTCATCGTAATGATTATGAGTACAACATTTACCATGTATTGATTGGTGTCAAAAAAATTTCAGATATTATTTTAAAAACAACTTTGCCAACACTTCAGTTAGTTCCGTCAAATATTGGACTTGTAGGATTAGAAAAAGAGTTCTATGACAATGAAACAAGAAAAGGGCGTGAACTGATTTTAAAACGAAAAATTGATGAAGTTAAAAAAGAGTATGATTTCATTATTATCGATTCACCACCTGCATTGGGACCAATTACAATAAACGCTCTTAGTGCTGCAAACTCAGTTATCATTCCTATTCAATGTGAATTTTTTGCTCTAGAAGGGCTTGCGCAGTTACTAAATACAATCAGACTTATCAAAAAGACAATTAATCCAAAATTGAAGATAAAAGGCTTTTTGCCAACAATGTACAGTGGTCAAAATAACTTATCAAAGCAGGTATTTGCTGACTTGACTCAACACTTTAAAAGCAAACTTTTTAAATCAGGTGATGATGAGTTTATTGTAATACCTCGTAATGTTAAGCTTGCAGAAAGTCCAAGCTTTGGAAAACCTGTAATTTTGTATGATGTAAAATCTACAGGCTCAAAAGCATATCAACATTTAGCTCAAGCTATTTTGGCAAGCTAAATTTAAAAGTTTGTTAGTTGATTGGAGAAAAAAGTGAAGAGTAAATCGTTGGGAAGAGGTCTAGGTGCTATTTTAGGAGAGGTTGCAGAAGCATATGAAAATGAGTTTAAAGATGGTGATGCAAAAGATAGAATCGTTGAATTACCTCTGTCTAAAATAGTTCCAAATCCATATCAGCCACGTGTTCATTTCAATGAAGAATCAATCAATGAATTATCTGAATCAATTAAACAGCATGGGTTACTACAGCCGGTTGTAGTGATTGAACAGGGTGAAGAATATGTTCTTATAGCTGGCGAAAGAAGAGTTAGAGCAAGTAAAATTGCAGGACTTCAAACAATAAAAGCAATAATTGCAGATATTGATCGTTCTAAATTTAGAGAGTTGGCTCTAATAGAGAATATTCAAAGAGAGTCTCTAAACCCTGTTGAACTTGCAAAATCTTATAAAGAGTTGATTGAAGATTATGGAATAACTCATGAAGAGTTATCAAAAATAATACATAAAAGCCGTACTCAAATAACAAATACATTAAGATTACTACAACTGTGTGATTATGTATTGGACAAAATTGCTAATTCGTTTATTTCTCAAGGGCATGCAAAAGTTCTTATTGGACTGAGTGAAAGAGAGCAAAAAGTAGTATGTGATACTATTATTGGACAAAAGTTGAGTGTTCGTGAAACTGAGCAATTGGTTTCAGATATGAAATCAAATATTGTCAAAACTGAAAAAAGTGTAAAAAAAAGTATAGGGCTTGATTTAAGTGCATATGCAGATATTATAAAAGATAATGTCCCTTATAAAGTAAGCGTAAAGAAGAGCAGAGTAGAAATATCTTTTTCAAATGAAGAAGAACTGAAAGAGTTTTTAAAAAGCTTTACAAAAAAAGGTTGAAAATATCCTACTTTCAGGAGAGTCTAGAGTCTTGTTATAGCAGGATTTTAGAGTATCCTTAATTTTTAATTTTGGATAATTATGATAATATTGCCCAATTTTTTGAAAGGAGCGAGTGCATGCTGGATATAAGTGTTTCCCTGATGCTCGTTGTAGCTGTCGTATTCCTAGTGCTGCTGATATTGCTTAACAGTTGGCTTTATCAGCCTTTGATGGCATTTATGGATGAGCGTGACAAGAGCATCCGTAAAGACTTGGAGAGTGTGAGTGCCGACAGTTCTGAAATTGAAGAACTTAAGGCTAAGGCTGAAGAGGTAATTGCTGAGGCTAAAAGTGAAGCGGCTGCATTAAGAGCCAAAACTGTTGAAGAGTCAAAACTTTTAGCTACGAGCAAAATTGAAGCTAAAAAAGAGGAGTTGGAAGAGGCTTACAAAGCATTCTTAGACTCTTTGAAAAAGGAGGAAGAAGAGTTAAGAAGTGAACTAATTTCTCAGATGCCTCTGTTTAAAGAGTCGTTGAAAGCTAAGTTTAGTCAAATTTAAAAGGAGAGAATGTGCGTAAAACATTAATAGTAGCTGCATTGTTCCTTCCTGCAGTTGCCTTTGCGTCAGGACATGAGGCTGCAGGCGGAGAGACTGATTTTATTCCAAGATTGGTTAACTTTTTAATCTTTGCAGCCATTCTTTACTATTTTGTAGCAGATTTGATCAAAAATTTCTTTACAGGGCGTAGTAAAGAAATATCTTCAAAACTTGAAGAGGTTCAAAATAGACTTAAAGCTACAAAAAGAGCAAAAGAGGATGCAGAAGCTGCATATAAAGCGGCATTGGCTACAGCTGAAGAGATTATTGAGTCTGCAAAAAAAGAGTCTCAGCTTTTAGCAAAAAAGATGGATGAGCAATTAAATACTGAGTTGGAGAACCTTGAAAAGATGCAGGAAGAGAAGATGGCAGTTGAAAAACGTCAAATGGTACGTAAAACTGTTGCTGAAGTTCTTTCTGAGCTTTATAAAGGTGATGCAATCAGTATGGATGAGAAAAAGTTTGTCAACCTTATAACAAAGAAGGTAGCATAAATGAAACAGCTCATTGCAAAACGTTATGTTAAAGCACTTTTAAGTGCATTGGATGAAAAGGGTATTGAGGCAGCTGCAAAAAAATTGTCAGCTATAGCTGAAGCTTTTGAAGATAAAAAATTTTCTGAAATTATTGTTTCACCAGAAGTTAAAAAAGATAAACGTGAAGCTTTGATTTTAGATATAATTGGCAAAGATAGTGATAAAAAGTTGATAAACTTTATTAAAACACTCAGTATTCACAATCGTTTCTCTCTAATCCCAGAAATCGCAACCTTAATGCAAAAAGAGTTGCAAAAACGCGCTAATCGTTATGAAGGTATTGTTGAAAGTATGAATGAAGTTGATGAAGCAGATTTAAAAGAGTTAGAAAAAGCTCTTTCAAAATATGTTGATGCAACTATAGTTCTACAACCTGTGAAAAGTGATTATAACGGAATTAAGGTTGTTGTAGAAGATCTTGGAATTGAAGCAACTTATTCAAAAGATCGTATTGCATCAGATATGATCAATCATATTTTAAAAGCATTGTAAAACATAAGAAAGGAGATCGGCAGTGTCTAAACTTCAAGCAGATGAAATCAGTTCTATAATTAAAGAGCGGATCGAAAATTTTGAGTTAAGCGTCGATGTTAACGAGACAGGGAAAGTTGTCAGTGTTGCAGACGGAATTGCTCAGGTATTTGGTCTTAATAATGTTATGGCCGGAGAAATGGTCGAATTTGAAGATGGTGAAAGAGGTATCGTACTTAACCTTGAAGAATCAAGTGTTGGTGTCGTTATTCTTGGTAAAGGTCTTGGAGTTCGAGAAGGTGTAAGTGTTAAGCGACTTGGTCAGCTATTGAAAGTTCCTGTTGGACCAGAGTTGGTTGGACGTGTTGTAAATGCCCTTGGTGAGCCAATCGATGGTAAAGGTCCAATTGAAGCTAAAGAGTATCGCTTCGTTGAAGAGAAAGCTCCAGGAATTATGGCTCGTAAGTCTGTTCATGAACCACTTCAAACTGGTATTAAAGCAATTGATGCACTTGTGCCAATTGGACGTGGACAGAGAGAGCTTATTATTGGTGACCGACAGACTGGTAAAACTACAGTTGCAATTGACGCTATTATCAATCAAAAAGGTCAAAATGTAATCTGTATTTATGTTGCTATTGGACAAAAGCAGTCTACAGTTGCTTCAATTGTACGCAAGCTTGAAGAGCATGGTGCAATGGATTATACTATTGTTGTTAATGCAGGTGCTTCTGAATCAGCTGCACTTCAGTTCCTTGCTCCATATACTGGTGTTACAATGGGTGAATACTTCCGTGACAATGCTCAGCATGGTCTTATTGTTTATGATGATTTGAGTAAGCATGCGGTTGCATATCGTGAAATGTCTTTGATTCTTCGCCGCCCACCAGGACGTGAAGCTTATCCAGGAGATGTTTTCTATCTACACTCTCGTCTACTAGAGCGTGCAGCAAAACTTAGCGACGAATTGGGTGCAGGATCATTAACTGCTCTTCCAATCATTGAAACACAAGCTGGTGACGTTTCAGCATATATTCCTACAAACGTAATTTCTATTACAGACGGACAGATTTTCCTTGAAACTAAACTATTCAACTCAGGTATCAGACCAGCAATTAACGTTGGTATCTCTGTATCTCGTGTTGGTGGTGCTGCACAGATTAAAGCAACAAAACAAGTTTCTGGTACATTGAGACTTGACCTTGCACAATATCGTGAACTTGAAGCATTTGCTCAGTTTGCAAGTGATCTTGACGAAGCAACAAGAGCTCAGCTTGAGCGTGGTGCAAGAATGGTTGAAGTATTGAAACAGCCTCCATATTCACCTCTAGCAATTGAAAAACAAGTACTTATCATCTATGCAGGTGCAAATGGATATCTTGATGATGTACCAGTTAATGCTGTTACTAAGTTCGAAGCAGAGCTTTATCCATTTGTTGAAGCGAATCATCCAGATGTACTTGCTAAGATTCGCGAGAAGAAGAAGATAGATGATGAAGTTGAAGAATTGATCAAAAAAGCACTGGAAGATTTCAAAACTTCATTTAGTGCCTAAGTTAAGGACCAGCTATGGCAAATTTGAAAGAGATTAAGCTTCAGATAACAAGTGTAAAGGGTACTCAAAAGACTACCCGTGCAATGAAGCTGGTATCACAGGCTAAGCTTAAGCGAGCAGAAGAGCTCGCTAAGCGCTCTAAGGTTTATGCAGATAAGCTAGATGAGCTAGTAAGTGAAATAGCCTATGAGATAAATCAGAATAAAGTTGGTGGTAGCGACAGCCGATTTGTTCAAACAGATCTAAGCGTTAAGACAGTTGATCTTATATGTGTTACAGCTGACAAAGGTCTTTGTGGTGGATTCAACGTTAGCACACTTAAAACTGTTTTAGGCTTGCTTCGTGAATATAAAGAGAAGAGAGTTGCTGTTCGTCTACGTGTAGTAGGTCGTAAAGCAATAGATTTTCTTAAATATAATGGCATTGAAATGACAGATGAAGTTATAGGATTGAGTGCATCACCTGACTATAAGAAAGCTGCTGAGTTCATAGATGCCTCAATGAATGATTTTGCTGAAGGAAAAACAGATCGAGTTGTTTTGGTTTATAATGGATTTAAAAATATGTTAACGCAAGAGCAGAGAGTTATACAATTACTGCCTGTTGATATATCTACTGTTAAACCAAGAGAACTATCATCTAGCATTGAGTATGAGCCAGAAGGTCATGAAGAGCTACTTAATGCACTTTTGAAAAAGTATGTTGAATATACCATGTACTATGGTTTACTTGACTCTTTGGCTGCAGAGCACAGTGCAAGAATGCAGGCTATGGATAACGCAACTAAAAATGCGTCTGAACGTGTTAATGAACTTACAGTTGCATACAATAAAGCAAGACAAGAATCTATTACAACAGAGCTGATAGAGATTATCAGTGGTATGGAAGCATTGAAATAAAAGAAGGAGAAGGAATGACAGGTAAAATTGTACAAGTCATCGGACCGGTTGTTGATGTTGATTTCGAAGACTATTTACCGGCGATTAATGAAGCACTTGAAGTAAACTATGAACTTGATGGAAAAAAATTAAGATTAGTTCTTGAAGTTGCAAGTCATATTGGAGACAACCGTGTTCGTACAATTGCAATGGACATGAGTGAAGGTCTTGTTCGTGGTATGGAAGTTAAAGCAACTGGTGATGCTATTAAAGTTCCAGTTGGCGAAGAAGTACTTGGACGAATCTTCAACGTTGTTGGTGAAACAATTGATGATGCTGGAGAGTTGAAAGCTAAAAATTACTGGTCTATCCACAGAGATCCACCTTCATTTGAAGATCAGAGTACAAAAACTGAAATTTTTGAAACAGGTATTAAAGTTGTTGACCTTCTTGCACCATATGCAAAAGGTGGTAAAGTTGGTCTATTCGGTGGTGCTGGTGTTGGTAAAACAGTTATTATTATGGAGCTTATCCACAACGTTGCATTCAAGCACAGTGGTTACTCTGTTTTTGCTGGTGTTGGTGAGCGTACTCGTGAAGGTAACGACCTTTACAATGAGATGAAAGAGTCTAACGTTCTTGACAAAGTTGCGCTTTGCTACGGACAGATGAGTGAACCACCAGGAGCACGTAACCGTATTGCATTAACTGGTCTTACAATGGCTGAGTACTTCCGTGATGAGATGGGTCTTGATGTTCTTATGTTTATCGACAACATCTTCCGATATGCTCAAGCAGGTTCTGAAATGTCAGCACTTCTTGGACGTATTCCTTCAGCAGTTGGTTATCAGCCAACACTTGCTCGTGAGATGGGTGCTCTTCAAGAGCGTATTACATCTACGACAAAAGGTTCTATTACTTCTGTTCAGGCTGTTTATGTTCCAGCAGACGACTTGACTGACCCTGCTCCAGCATCTGTTTTCGCACACTTGGATGCAACAACGGTTCTTAACCGTAAGATTGCTGAAAAGGGTATTTACCCAGCAGTTGACCCACTAGATTCAACAAGCCGTATGCTTGATCCAGTAATCATTGGTGAAGAGCATTACAATGTTGCTCGTGGTGTTCAGTCTGTTCTTCAAAAGTATAAAGACCTTCAAGATATCATTGCGATTCTTGGTATGGATGAACTTTCTGAAGAAGATAAAAAGACTGTTGAGCGTGCACGTAAAATTGAAAGATTCCTTTCTCAGCCTTTCTTCGTTGCAGAGGTATTTACAGGTGCTCCTGGTAAGTATGTTACACTTGAAGAGACAATTAAAGGATTTAAAGGTCTTCTTGAAGGTGAGTATGATGATCTTCCAGAAGCAGCATTCTATATGGTCGGTAGCATAGATGAAGCGATTGAAAAAGCTGAAAAAATGAAAGCCAAAGCATCTTGACAAGAGTCTCTTGTCAAGATTGCAATATCCTAACTAAAGGATAATTATGGATACAATGAAATTAGAAATAGTTACACCACATGGTCCTATATTTTCAGGTGATGTAAAATCAGCAACATTCCCTGGTATAGAGGGCGAATTTGGTGTTCTTCCTAGCCATGCATCGCTTGTAACACTACTTGATGCAGGTGTGATTGAAATTGAAAAAAAAGATGGCAAAGTTGAATCTATAGTTATAGATTCTGGATATGTCAAGGTAGATGAACAGAAAACTCTTGTCGTAGTAGAGGGAGCTGTTGCAATTCAGGGTGATACTGAAAGTGAAATTGCTAAATCAATTGCTGAAGCAAAAGAGTTAGTCAAAAAAGCAACCACTTCTGATTTTGCAATAGCAAATGTTGAAGCAAAAGTTGAAGCTGCTGCCAAAACTAGATTTTAATCATGATTGACATAGTACTCGGTTACTTCGACCGAAGTAGTCCCATTACCTTTTTTGTACTGGGACTACTCTCTTTCTATTTATTACTTTCTGTATGGGTTTTTATTTACCGTTATCTTATTGTTAGTAGTTGGCTCTCTAGAGAGATTGACTCAATGGAGCAGATGCATATGGGAGCTATGACAGTTTCTCAGCAGTCAGTATTAAATAGTTGTGTAAAGAAAACTTCAAATCCAAATCATAGAATGCTTGAAATGTGTGAATTTGCTGCAACAAAAGAGGCAACAAAAGGTTTGACAATACTTTCTATGATTGCATCTACTTCTCCATTTATTGGTCTATTTGGTACAGTAGTCTCCATTCTTGAAGCATTTGCCGGTCTTGGAATTCAAAAAAATGCTACATTAAGTGTAGTAGCACCTGCTATTAGTGAAGCATTAGTTGCAACTGCTGCAGGTATTTTTGTTGCTATATTTGCATACTCTTTTCATCTACTTTTAAAGCGTAAAGCTTATGAGCTCTCTACTGTAATTGCAATGCAAATTGATATGATATTATCAACAAAACAAGAGTAGCAAATGAAATACAGCTGGGATGAGAAGCCAGATTTAAATATTACACCATTGGTTGATATTATGTTGGTGCTTATGGCTATTTTAATGGTTACAGCACCAACTATGACTTATGAAGAAAAGATAACTCTTCCAAAAGGAAGTAAAAGTCATGCATATAAAAAAATTAAATCGTTAGAGATCAGAATGGATAAAAACAGGAATATCTATTTCAAAAAGAAAAAATTTAAAATGCTATCCTTTGCTGACTCTTTTATGCGTCAGACTAACAATATTGATAAAAATATTCCTGTTTTTATACGTGCTGATGAGAGGCTTTCTTATAAAGATGTTATGTATTTGCTTAAAACAATTAAAGAATCAGGCTTTACGAAAGTGTCATTGATTACAGATGGTTAATAGAAATCTATTTTTTATAATCGGTGGTATAAGTGCTTTTTCTCTGTATGCAATATTATTTATTTTATTATTTTATTATTTTAATGAACATAAAAGTGCAAAGCAGTTTGTTCCAAAAAATACAAATACTCTAGAAGTATCTATTCTTCAAGAACCTTCTCAAATAAAAAAACATAATAAAATTAAAGCTATATCTAAAAAAACTCAAAAATTACCAGAAAAACCAAAAAAAAATGCTATAAAAGGCTCTACATCTGCTAAACATTCAAGTTATTCTAAAAGCATAGCAACACTGTTTAAAGGTGTAAAAGTAGGTAAGCCTCATTTTTCTTCATCTCTGCGTATGGCAAATGCACCAAAGATACAATATAAGCCTGTAGTAGTTTCTAGTAAAACGCAATCTGATGCAAAAAGTTTGATCGATAATCTAAAATTTAGCAATTTAGATATTAAATTAAAGTCACAAAGTTCAGGTTCAGGTAATGTAGATAAGTATATGAACAAAATATATGAAATCATATTTAACAGTTGGCATCCTGATGTTTTGTTTGCTGGTTTAGAAGCTAGGGTAGTAATTGAAATTTTTCCTGATGGCAAATTTATGTATAAAATGATCAATCCTTCAGATAATCAATCTTTCAATGAGAGCCTGATAGAATACCTCAATCAATTACAGCATAAAGGGTTTCCGCCTCATAAAAATGGAAGAAAGCTTGTTGTAGAGTTGAATTTTAAACCAAAGGAGTAGGATTGAGATATCTGTTGATTTTATGTATGGGTATATTTCTATATGGAGCTGATGCAACATTAGAGATTGTTAAAAATGTTGACAACCGTCCATCGATTACTATAGAAGATTCTTCAAGTTTCGGGAACAGTTATGTAAAAAAGAAGTTTTTTAGATTGGTATTGGGTGATTTAAAGGTAACTTCACATTTTAAAGTGGATGACACATATAGAGTAACTGACTACAATAGCCCAATAAATCCAATAATTAAGCAGAATCGTTATCTTGTTAGATACTCTTTTAAAGAGGGCGATGGTCAAAGACTTATTTTAGATTTCAAAGTTTATGACTTAAGAAGCAAAACTTGGTTTTTTGAGAGAAGATACAGAGTGAGCAATCGTGTAAGGTATCCATTTTTAATACATCAGGCGGTTATTGATTTTAACGATTCACTTGGATTGCCTAGTGTTGGTTGGATGAAAAGATATGTTGTATTATCTCAATATACTAAATCAAAACAGTCTAAAATTTTAATTGCAGACTATACATTGACATATCGTAAAACTATTATAAGCGGTGGTCTCAATATTTTTCCTAAATGGGCAGATAGAGAACAAAAAGGGATCTATTATACAAAGATTGGCAGAAAACCAATTTTATATTACTATAATATTTATACAGGAAAACGTCATAGAGTTGCATCATCTGATGGTATGATTATTTGCTCAGATGTAAGTAGAGATGGAAAAAAGTTACTTTTGACTAAAGCACCAAATGGACAGCCAGATATTTATCTTTATAATATATTAAATGGAAGGCAGCAAAGACTTACATTCTATTCAGGCATAGATGTTTCCGGGCAGTTTGTAGATGGTGAAAGAGGTGTTGTTTTTGTTTCAGACAGATTGGGAAATCCAAATATATTTAAGTTGGAAATTGGACAAAGAGGTGTGAGTCAACTTGTTTATCATGGTCGCAACAACAGCTCTTGTACCGCTCAAGGAAAATATATAGTTTATACATCACGAGAAAGTAATAATGCTTTTAGTTCAAATACATTTAACCTATATCTTGCATCAACAAAAAGTGATTATATAAGAAGACTAACTGCATCTGGTATAAACCAATTTCCAAAACTTTCACAAGATGGAAAGAGTGTTTTGTATATAAAACATTATGCATCTCAAAGCGCATTGGGAATTATAAGATTGGAGTATAATGAGGGATTTTTATTTCCTCTAACTGGACTTAAAATACAATCAATAGATTGGTGAGATTATTTTAACGCTAAAGTAAGAAAAAGAATGATAATATAATCCAAATTTTCAAGGAGAAAAGTATGAGAAAAAGCTTTGTAGTGGCAACAATTGCGGCTCTATTTATATTTAGTGGCTGCTCTCAAAAAGAGCCTGAAGTTGATATGACAAAGACAACTGCACCTGTTGAGAGTTCTGGTGAAATGGTAGAAACCAGCGCAGATAATGGCGTAAATAGTGTTGTTGGAAGTGAAGAAGTGAGTGATATAACTGCTTTACCTGAAGATGCTCGTAATGCAAAGATTAAAGCACTTGAAGCAAAAGCTCAAAAAATATATTTTGATTTTGACAAATACAATATTCGCGCTGATCAGCAAGAGAATCTAGATGCTGATGCTGAACTGTTTAAGTCAGATATTGCTAAAGATCTTACAATAAAAATAGAAGGTAACTGTGACGAATGGGGTACTGATGAGTACAACTATGCACTTGGATTAAAGCGTGCAAAAAGTGTGCGTGATGCTTTAAGCGTTAAAGGAATAGATAAAAATAGAATGGTGATGGTAAGCTATGGTGAAAGTAATCCAGTTTGCACAGAACATACAAAAGAGTGCTGGGCAAAAAATAGACGAGTTGAGTTTGAATTGCTTCCTTAATGAGTAAAACAGTTTTTCTTTTATCAGTCTCTATTCTAAGTGCATTTGCCAGCATGCAAGAGCCTTCCGCTTTTGGAGCGGGAGACTTGGATGCACCAAATCCTTATGGTTTAAGTTCAACAGAAAAGCATATTGTAAAAAATCAAAAGGATATAAAAAGGCTTCAAAATATTTTGATGAAGCAACAATCTGTTTCAGAAGAGAATAGAGAGCGTCTTGATGGCATTCAGAGCATTTTAGAGACATTAAATAAGCAAGTACGCAGTATAGAAAATAGACTCAACAGAGTTTCTGATGTAAATAAAAGCATTAGTTCTTTAAATAAAAGAGTTGATGCTCTTGAACAGACTCAATCAGAAAATTTTGAGAAAATACGTACTGTTTTAAAAGAGTTAAGCAGTATGCTTGATTCTATAAATGAAAAATATGTTGATAAAGAACAGTTTGCTGCACTTGAAAAATCTTTTTTAGCTTTTAAATCTTCATATGAAAAATTCGTAAAAAAAGGAGATTTAAGCGGAAAGCCAAATAGTCAAGTGTATAAAGAGGCTAAAAAGAAATTTGCAAAAAAGCAGTATTCAGAAGCTGCTATTAACTTTGAACATTTGATTAAAAACCATTATAAACCTGCTGCTTCAAACTACTATCTTGGTGAGATTGCATATCGCCAAGGACGATATAAAGATGCAGTTGCTTATTACAAACAGAGTGCATCTTTATATGATAAAAGCAGTTATATGCCTACTTTGTTGCTTCATACTGCTATCTCTTTAGGTCGACTTGGCAAAAAAAGAGAGGCAAAAACATTTTATGAGACTCTTATTGACCTCTATCCAAATAGCAAATCGGCATCAGTAGCAAGAAAAAATCTTAAAAAACTTAAGTAATAGATGATAAACTTAAGAAAACATAAATATTCAGTGTGATAGAATCACCTACTTTTTGCAAGCTTTTTGTATACATGTTTGTACACAAAAGGTTGGCATATTTATAAAAAAGGAAAATGATGAAAATCGAAGATAACAGCGTAGTATCTTTTAACTATGAAGTTAAAGATGCAAAAACAGGAGAAGTTGTAGACTCAAATATGGGACAAGCACCATTGTCATTTATTACAGGTAAGCAGCAAATCATTCCTGGTCTTGAGAACCAGATGAAAGGCATGAGTGCAGGCGAGAATGCTGATATACTTGTAAGTGCTAGTGAAGCTTATGGCGAATATAATCCAGAAGCTGTTCAGACAATGCCTCGTGAACAGTTTGCAGGTATAGAGTTGCAAGAGGGTATGACTCTTTATGGTCAAAGTGAAGATGGACAAACTGTTCAGGTAACTGTAAAAAGCTTTAGTGATGAAGAAGTTGTAATTGATTTTAACCATCCTCTTGCAGGAAAAGATCTTCTATTTACTGTAAATATTACAGAGGTAAGAGAGCCAACTGTAAATGAATCACTAAGTGGTCAGGTAGAACAACCTGATGGGCATGGATGTGGCTGCGGTACAGGATGTGGCTGCCATTAATTTTATAGCTGCTTCAAAGCCATTAAAAGAGGCTTTGAAGTCAGCCAATCTACTAAAATCTCTCAAATTCAATACTTTAATCAGTGGTGATATTGGAACAGGGAGACACACCCTTGCAAGAGTAATAATGCCAGATGCACCAATTGTTAAAGGTGAAGATCCTGAGCTTTATACTTATATTGAAAATCATTCCCAGTTGATTGTTGATGGTATTGAAAATATTGAACTTATATCAAAATTTTTTCAATCTGTCCAAAAATATGAGACTCATATTGTAGCAATAAGTACTGGAAACAATATTGGTGCAGAATATCAATCATTTTTTAGTGTATCAATTGTATTGCCTCCATTGCATGAAAGACCTGAAGATATAAAGCCATTATCTGAAAAGTTTTTACAAGAGGCTTGTCAGCTTTTTGGATGCAGTTTACCAGAAAAGTTTGATCTTGATATAGAACATTTGGATATAAGTAAAAATGCTTTTTCTCTTAGAAAATCTGTATATCTTCAATGTCTTGCACTGCAAGTAGGGTTTAATGATATTTTGAATTTAAATGAGATATACCTTTTACGTAAAATGGAAGAAGAAAAAGAGAATATTTATAAAAATGAACTGCTTCTTTTTGAAGTTCCATTAATAAGAGCTGGGATGAAAAAGTTTAAAAGTCAATTGAAAATGTCTCAAGCTTTTGGACTTAATCGCAATACACTTAGAAAAAAAATTAATGAATGGAAGGATTATATAGATGATTAAAAGTGCATTTTTATTTCCAGGACAAGGTTCACAAGCAGTAGGTATGGGTAAATCATTTGTTGAAAACTCTCAAACAGCAGCACAAATGCTTGAAGCAGCAAGTGATGCTTTAAAAATAGATATGGCAAATTTGCTATTTGAACCGAATGATATGCTTGAACAGACAAAATATACCCAACCGGCAATTTTACTTGTATCTATTATGGCTTATAGACTTTTTAAAGAGAAGATTAGTGGAGATCCAGCATTTGCTTTAGGGCATTCACTTGGAGAATTTTCTGCATTAGCTGCTGTAGGCGCTATTGATTGGCTTGAAGCTGTAAAACTTGTTAATCTTCGTGGTGATCTTATGCAAAAAGCTTGTGATGGTATAGATGCTGGAATGATGGTAGTCCTTGGTCTTGCAGATAATGACGTAGAAGAGATTTGTCATGATGCAAGAGAGAGTGGCAAAAAAGTTTGGCCTGCTAACTATAATGCTGATGGTCAAATTGTAATTGCGGGTATAAAAGAAGATTTGCAAGCTTTGGAGCCAATACTAAAGGAGGCTAAAGCACGTCGTGTTATGCTTTTAAATATGTCAGTTGCCAGTCATTGCCCTCTTCTTGAGAGTGCAGTTGAACCTTTGACTGAAGCTCTTGAAGGTTTGTTAAGTGATAATTTCTGCTCACCAGTCATCTCAAATGTAACTGCAAAAGCTTATAACACAAAAGCTGAAGCTATGGATCTATTGGGTAAGCAGTTAGTTTCTCCAGTGCTTTACAAACAGTCTATTCAGGGAAATGATGATTTAGTAGATCGTTATATAGAGTTTGGTCATGGTGGAGTTCTTAAAGGTCTTAATCGTAGAACTACTAAAAAGCCTACACTTGTTGTTAGCGATTATGACTCACTGAACAGTGTTGTTGAAACTTTATTAGAGGTTAAGTGATGGTTGTTGGAGTTATGGGGGCAATGCCCGAAGAGATTGAACCAATAATAGGTCGTTTAGAGAATGTACAAAAGCATGAAGTTGCAGGTAATACATATTATACTGCTCTTTATGGATCAATAGATTTAGTTATAGCATATAGTAAAATCGGAAAAGTCTTTTCTGCATTGACAGCTGCAACAATGATAGAGAAGTTTGGTGTTCAGAAAATGCTTTTTTCTGGTGTAGCAGGAGCTATTAATCCTGAACTTAAAATAGGTGATCTTATAGCAGCTACTAAACTGTGTCAGCATGATTTGGATATTACAGCTTTTGGTCATCCTTACGGATTTGTTCCTGAAGGAAAAGTGTTTGTAGAGGCTAATCCAAGACTTCTTGAAATTGCAGCTGATGTTGCCAGAAAGCTTGGTGTAAAGCTCAAACAGGGTGTAATTGCAACTGGAGATCAGTTTGTTGCAAGTTTGGAGCGTAAGTCGTGGATCGGAGAGACCTTTAATGCAGATGCACTTGAAATGGAGGGTGCTTCTGTTGCTGTAGTTTGTGATGCTCTAAATGTTCCTTTCTTTATTTTGCGTGCCATTAGCGATGCAGCCGACATGGATGCTGGATTTGATTTTGATACATTTTTACAAAGCTCTGCTCTTAAAAGTGCAGAGTTTATATTTGCGATGTTAGATGAACTCGATCAAGCTAAGTAAAAAGATACTGCGTGCTGCAGGAAAGGCGAACGCAAAATATCGTATGATAGAAGAGGGCGATAGAGTTCTTGTAGGTTTAAGCGGTGGAAAAGACTCTATTACATTAGTGCATCTTTTAAAGCATATGCAAAGACACGCACCTTTTAATTTTGAGTTTAAAGCAGTTACTATCAATTACGGAATGCCTGGTGAGCGATATGATGCCTTACAAGAGCATTGCAAAACTTTTGGCATTCCTCATGAAATTTATGAGACCAATATTTTTGAAGTTTCTCAAGATACAATTCGAGAAAATAGCTCTTTTTGCAGCTATTTTTCTAGAATGCGTCGAGGAGCTCTCTATACAAAAGCACAAGAGGGCGGTTTTAACAAAGTTGCATTGGGACACCATCTTGATGATGCAGCAGAGAGCTTTTTTATGAATATGCTCTATAACGGTACGTTAAGATCGATGGCACCAATATATAAGAGTTCTAAAGGTTTTCACGTAATCAGACCTCTTATTTGGGTAAGAGAGCGTCAAACTAGAGCATTTGCTGAAGAGAATGGAATTGCTACAATTGGTGATGAAGCATGTCCTGCAATGGCTATGAATGTTAAAATGCCTCATGCAAGAGAGAGTACAAAAAAGATGCTTGAAGAGTGGGAAGAGAAGTTTCCTGAATTATTCAAGCGTTTTAAGGCAGCATTTTCTCATCTTCAGCCAGATTCATTTATGGATGAAAAATTTCTGGATAGAAAATGAAAATATTTAAGGTATATGGTGAAAGAGGAAGAATACAATATTTTAATTGTAGAAGATGAGTATATAAATGCTAAGTTTATAGAGCAGACTCTTATTTCTCAAAAACATAAAGTTGCTGGTATTGTTGCAAATGCTTTAGATGCAAAGGATATTATAAAAAACCAATCTATTGATTTGATATTTATGGATATAAATCTTGAAGGATCGATAGATGGTTTACAGTTAGCAAAAGATATTTATGAAACATACAACATACCTATAATTTATACAACTGCTTATGGAGATAGTGCAACAATAGAAGAGGCAAAAGATACTAATATTTATGGTTATCTTATTAAGCCTTTTGATGAGAGAGATATTGAGGCAGTGTTAAATGTTGCCATTAAATTAATAGAAAAGTCCAAGGTAAATAAAAATCAAATTTTATCTGATGAAATAGATTTAGCAGAAGGTTGTGTTTACTCTCTTAAAAATAGATGTTTGTGTATTGATGGTGCAGCACTTAGTTTAACACAAAAAGAATCACAAGTGCTTCACTTTTTCTGTAAAAATATTAACTGTATGATCGATTATGATACGTTAAAAGAAAATATTTGGATGGATAAAAGTGTAGCAAACTCAACAATAAGAGATATTATTCTAAGAATACGTAAAAAGGTTCCTCATTTAAAAATTGAAAATATTGCTAGATATGGTTATATATTAAAGAAAAAGTTATAAACTATTTTAATGAATTTGCAATTTTTTGTTATCTTACTGTATTGTTTTACTTCTCTTTCTGCATCAATTATTATTGATAATAATGACTATGAAATTAACAAGTTTAAACTTCCATATTTTTATGATGAAACAAGGTCTTTAAAAATTGATCAAATTGAAAAGTTTGATTTTGATCAGAAGACAAATAATCAATTTACATTTGGTTATTTAAAAGGTAATCTTTGGTTTAGATTTGACATAACCAATAATAGTAATAAAGATGAAATCATACTTCATATGACTGAACCTTTTTTTGATGAAGTGAATCTGTTTGAATTAATTCAAAATAGATGGTACAAACATCAAAGTGGTTTACATATTGATCTTAATTTAAGGGATATGTATGATATCAGTGCTGTTTTTGTTTTAAAGATTAAACCTGGTACTACTAAACGATATTATGTTCAGACATATGCAAAGTTTGCACAATTTGGTGAATTTAAAATTTATACCAATAGGGCTTTTGTAACTAACTATAGGCTTTTTATTAATTCATTATACATTTTTTTCTTTGGAAGCCTTTTTATGGTTATCATTTTTAATCTATTTTTGTATATTAGATTGAAGGAGAAAATATATTTATATTATGTAAGCTATATATTTTTTCATACGATTTTTGTGATAGGTTTTAGCGGATTAACCATCTATTGTGGATTGTCTAATCTTCACTACAAAATTCATTTGATCTCTATACCTTTTTTAATTATCTTTTTAATTCTTTTTGAGACCGTTCAGAATTTTGTGTCAACATCCAATAGTTCCTAAGATTATATCATAGTTCAAGGGCTTCTTCGAGCCTACCTTCGAAAAATATAGCCAGTTGTGAAAGTGTCAGACTCCAGTTACGCATCGGCATTGTCCACTTTTTCTGTGCGTTCTGAATTCCCATATAGAGTAGTTTTAAAAGTGAATTTTCATTTGGAAATGCTCCTTTAGTTTTAGTTAATTTTCTGAACTGTCTATGTACAGATTCAATAATATTGGTTGTATAGATAATGCGTCTTATATCTGCTGGATATTTGAAGTAGTTGGACAAATTTTCCCACTTATTAC
>NZ_FOXB01000035.1 GCF_900115615.1 Hydrogenimonas thermophila
CTCCTCTCGTATCTCTCTTTGGTTGCCCAAAGGGCATCACAGCCTCGTAATCAATGAGCAATTGATGCAAAAGCATCATTGCAACTTTTAATCAGTGATTATCACCAAAGAGACAGTCAAGCTAAATTAAGTGATCTCCTTAAGCAAACTAAGCTTAAAGAAGTCACAGGGGGTATAAAAAGACTTTTTAGCTCTTTGGTTAGACTGTGATTAAGTTAAAGATCTGAAGTCTAATTTCTTCATTCTTGATAGTAATAATTTAGAGTTAATTTTTCAATCCTTTTTGGATGAAAATCTCTAAATTATTTCTATAAATGTATTATACGAGGTGGTAAAAGTGAATATATTCCGTAACTTTCTTGCACTACAACTCCTTATATGCTCTATTTTAGCAGTTTTTAGTTTTGGAAATGATGATTTTAAATCACTCTCTGCTGAGACAAAACAGTTGGTAAAGGTCTTTGATGTAAAAGGTCACCATGGAAAACTTGTTCGTTTTGAAAAAGTTGATGGAGTATGGCAAAAAGTTGGCGATAGCTGGGTAGTTAATGTAGGAAGAAACGGCGTACATAAAAGAAAAGAGGGTGATGGAAAGACTCCATCCGGTTATTTTGAGCTTATAGATGTTTACGGGTATAAAGATATAGAAACATCTATGCCTTTTTTCATCTCTACTAAAGATACCATCTGTGTAGATGACAGCAATTCAAGATACTACAATCGCATTGTAGAGGCAGAAAATGTCAAAAAAGATTTTAAGAGTTTTGAGTGGATGAGGCGAGATGATGATCTTTATGAGGTTGTAGTTACAGTTGGCTATAATAGATCTAATCAACCTAACCTTGGGTCTTGCATCTTTTTACATATAGCAAATGGCAATAAACCTACGGCAGGTTGCGTAGCGATGGATCGTGATCACATTTTTAAATTGGTTAAATGGCTCGATCCGAAAAAAGAACCATTAATACTTATTATGGACTGAATTGATAATAGATATTTTCATTATACTCTCATATAATTAAGTACTTTTTTAAAACAGATACCATTAATTGCGAGACTAAAGTCTCGACCCCATCTTGGGGATGGGACTTCAGTCCCAAAAATTAGTTGGTGTTTCTATTGGTTAGATAATTACAAAAATATAATAGTTTATTGTATATTTTATAGCTTTATAAATGATTAAAAATTAATCAGCTTATATAAATATTATGTTGTAAAATAAATATCATAAATTTTAGGAGTAAAAAATGTATGATATCATTTCTGCATATGAGCAGCATAAAGAAAAAATTGATTCTTTCATTATTCAATCATTTGTAGCAAATTCACCTTTGTCTAGATTTGAAGAGAGCAATTATAAAAAGTTATTTAATGTATTTCCATCTTTGGAACTTATTTATATTGTAAACAAAGATTTTATTCAGATATCAGATAATATTTATCAAAATAGATCTATTTCCAAGTCAAAAGGCAGAAGTAGAGCTTATTTAATGGATAGAATGCGAAAGCTTGATGAAACTATTAAAATCTCCTCTCCCTACATAAGTTCAGCTACAGGAAGCATATGTATTACAGTAGCTAAACAGGAGGGAGAAAACTATATATTTATGGATTTTGAACTTGGAAAGTTAATGGGAAGACTTGGACTTCTTGATATTCATTACCAGTTTTCAAAAATTACAAAAACTGTTTATCTGATTTCAAGTACAGCTCTTGGTCTATTTGCTCTGTTACTTGTAGGGTATGCTTTGATATCTTTTATAAATCAAATTATTTTAGAGAGCAATTATACTTTAGAATCAATTTTTAAACCTATAATTGCAATAACACTTGGTCTTGCTGTATTTGATTTAGCTAAAACTGTTATCGAGCAAGAGGTTGTTTTTAAGAGTTATACTTCTAGTGCAAAAAATGAAAATAGAATGTTTAAGAAATTTCTTATTTCAATTATCATAGCTCTCTCTATTGAAGCAATGATGAGTGTATTTAAAATATCTTTGCAAGATTTTACTATGATGATCCATGCTTTTTATCTTATAGCAGGTATTGCTTTAATGATTATATCTTTAGCAATATATGATAAGTTTTCTTATAAGCTAAATTAATAACTCAGGTTAGTAGATAACACGGGCCAAATATAATCCTTGAGGTGGTGCCAGATGAGTGGTATGCATAGTTTTTCCTGCAAGTTGCTCATCTATTTGTTGTAGTGTAATGTTATTGTGCATATAATTCATACAAGCTGCTACAATCATTCTTACCTGCGATCTTAAAAAGCCGTTAGCTTCAATATATAGCATTATGTAACGTCTGAAATTTTTTACATCTGTCCGAAAAATTGTACGAACCGTTGAGCCAGGATCACTCCCTTTTTTGTGAAAATAGCAAAAGTCATGTGTTCCTTCAAAGAGTTTAAGTGCCTCTTTAAGTTTTTCAGGGTCACTGTGGTGTAAGTGGCAGGCATAAAGGTTTTCAAATGGTGTAGGAGGAGTTGATTTGAATACATAGCGGTAGATACGTCGTTTAGCATCAAACCTTGCATGAAATGTATCTCTTACCGGTGTAATTGTTTTTATTTGAATATGTGGAGACAAAAGTCGGTTATATACGGTTTTTAGTTTTTCAAGACTGTTTTGCCAGTGAGATGGAAGGTCGAAGTGTATTACCTGTCCTGTAGCATGTACAGCACGGTCTGTTCTTCCACTGCCAACAATAGCAGAGTCAATTCCAAGTTTTTCAGCAGCTCTAGTTAAAGCACCTGAAACTGTTTTAGGCGTTGTAGATTGGGCTTGAAATCCATAAAATGCTGCTCCATCATAAGAGATAACTGCTTTTACACGCAACTTTAAAACCTTGTTTGAACTTTTTTATAAAAAAGTAAAGCTCCTAAACTTGTAAAGAGCAAAGCAAATACCAATGTTCCTATAGGAGTAGCTTTTGCAAGACTTGAAACAACTCCGTAGTAAGTGGCTGTCACTGCTAAAATTATGATATATCCGTAATTTTTATCATATCTTGGATGCAAAATACCAAATGCAAAAGCCCAAAAAAGTGTTACTAATGGAAAGAGGCTTATGGCTATGGATATTATCAAATCTTTCATCCGTTTTGAATTTTTTAGAGCAAAAAGCCAATACTCTGGAATATTTTGATAAGAAAAGGGTTCTAATCTTACATCGTGGTACATTTTCATCGTATTGTAGTTGATTTGATCAATTTTACTCTCGCCTATACGATATGCTTGTCCATTTTTCAATATTAGACCAGGAGTGCCATTTTCATTGAAAAAATTGCCCTTTTTTGCAATTAGAAACTGCTCCTCTTTAGGGTTTGAAGCATTATAAAGTACAATATTGTTCAATACTCCATCTTTATCTCTTGATTCTAAAAAAACCATCCAGTCACCAAACTTTTGACCAAATTTACTTGCTTCAATATTTACAACCGCATTAACGCTTTTGTAGTGGATGAATGATTTAGTTAACTGCTTTGTTATAGGTATCAAAACAAGAGAAAGAACTGATAGTGTTATACTAAGCAGCAAAACTGGTGGTATAAATGTGGCTAACATACGAATAGGTGATATTCCAAATGAAAATAGAACAACTGACTCGTAATCGTTAGATAGTTTATTTAGTGTAAGAATTAGAGCAGTAAAAAATGTTATTGGTAAGGTATAAAAAAGCATCATAGGAAGTGAGTAACCATACATGAGAAGCATTTCAGATGCATCCATGTGTGTTACTTCAGTCAGTTTGGCTATACGTACAAAGAGTATTAGTGAGCCAATAGCTATAATTGGCATAAATATGGAGAAAAAATAGCCAGAAAATGAGTATAGCAGATAGCTTGATATTTTACGCATAAAGCAGATTCCACCATTTTAAAAGAGTATCATTAAAAAAGTAGACTATTAATGTTCCAAGTGCTAAAAATGGTACAAATGGAACCATGTGATTACGAGCAAAAAGAGCTGGAATAATAGCAAGCAAAGCAGCTGTATATATGGCTATAAGTACTGAAGGAAAACCAAGTAAAGAACCCATTGTAGCAGCTATTATTATATCTGCTTCTCCAAGAGCATCTTTTTTAATAATCTTTTTTACAACCAACCCCAGTAGAAAGAGTGACAGTGCCATAATGGCAGCATCTTTAAAATTTGTAATCAACTCACTTTGGTAATATGTAAAGTTTTTCAAATCTTGTGTCAAGTAATCTTCTGCAAAGTTAAATAGAGGCAGTAGCAAAGCCAGTGCAAGTGCTGTAAAATTTAATGAATCTGGTACTGCAAAGTATTTAAAATCTATAATAGAGAGTGCAAACAGTAAAGAAAATATTAGACTGATAATAAACCAGTTAACGCTAATTCCCTCTTTGAAACTTATAAAAAGAAATATAGCTGCTGTTATAAGCTCAACCATTGGGTACATTTTACTTATAGGAGTTTTACAAAAAGCGCACTTTCCTTTAAGAAGAAGCCAAGAGAGAAGAGGTATGTTATGCCAAGGTTTAAGCGTATGGTTACATACAGGACAGTGTGAAGCAGGAAATACAATATTTTCATTTTTGGGAATTCTTACTATGAGGACATTTAGAAATGAGCCAATAGCAAGCCCAATTAAAAATGCAAATAGATAAAACATTATATGCCCCCAAATCGGCGTTCACGAAGTTTGTAATTTTCGATAATAGTCTCCAAATCATCTGGAGTAAAATCTGGCCAAAATGTTTGTGTAAAGAAAAGTTCTGCGTATGCAGATTGCCAAAGCAGAAAGTTTGAAAGTCTTTGTTCTCCACCTGTTCGAATTAGCAGATCTACAGGTCCAAACTTTGAGCTTTCAATATTCTCTTCAAGCAGTTGTGGAGTTATCTGCTTATTTTCTCCTCTTAATTTCTCTGCAGCTCGAGCTATCTCATCTTGTGAGCCATAGTTTAAAGCAAGAACTTGTGTAAGTTTCTTAAAGTGCTTAGTCATCTCTTTTAGTTCACTAATTTGCTTTTGCAAACCAGAAGAAAATTTTGAAAGATCACCTATTGTTTCAAACCGTACCTCATTTTTTATATATGTAGGAGCCTCTTTTTTCAAGTAGTTGCTTAAAAGTTTCATTAAAAACTCTACTTCCATTTTTGGACGTTTCCAGTTTTCTGTACTGAATGCATAGAGGGTTAAAACCTCAATTTCAGGATGGTTGGATGCATAAGTTGTAATTGTTCGGACAACATCAGCACCTTTTTCATGCCCTTTAACTCGCTTCAATCCTCTTTCTGTTGCCCATCGTCCATTACCATCCATAATAATTGCGATATGTCTTGCTATATTCTTTTGCACTCATTATCCTTTTATATCTAGAAGAGAGACAAGATTTACACCATCCCAGAAAGGTAAAACAGGTGTGTCTGCCTGTATAATGTTTATAGAAGAAAATCCTTCAAGTCTGTTGCTATATTTTTTTAAAAGTCCAATACTTCGAGGGTAAAAAAGTTTTAGTTTTAAATGCTTTGATCCATTTAACAAGGTGATTTCTCCTTCTATTGGACCTAAATTATTCATTGCTGCATAAAACTCTATACTATCTTTATTGAATTCTCTATTTTTTTGTTTGCCTTTTCGCATTTGTAGAAGCATCTTTTTCCCATTTTCAATTATAGGTATAGTAAAAACTCCATTATGAAGTGAAAGAAGCATTTGGGTTAAAGTTGCAAACTCATCTTTATTGTTAGTTGCAGCCATTGTTTGCATTATTTGATTTTTAATATTTTCTATAGATTTACTTTTTTCTGAAATAGATTTAAAAAAATCATGGTTATATTCTAATGGTAAAAATTTTTGCAAAAGTAGCGGTTTAGGATGTAAATGTTTTAGTTGTATTATGCCCTCTTTAGTTTGAGACATTTGAATCCAATACTCTCTGCCATTCTCAAGAGGTGTATTGCTTTTAGTTGTAAATTTATGTCTTCCCAGTTGAATTAGAAAAGAGTTTTTACCCTCTTTTTTTAATACTTTTATTCCTACTTGAAGTAGTGCATTCACCTCTATTGCAGATAGTTTACTAAGTAGTGCTTTAGTAGCATTGATGGGATTTAGTCCATATATCATTGTTCTTTTAAATTCTCCAAAATAGAAAAAGCTATATTTAACTTGTCATTACGTGGAATATCGATATTTTCTTTATCTTTTCTAATGAGTGTAACACTGTTTGTATCTGTACCGAAACTCTTACTGTTTTCAAGTATATTTAAAGCTACAGCGTCTACACCTTTTTCTTCTAAAAGAGTAGTAGCGTTTTTTAAAGCATTAGCCTTATCCATTTCAGCTTTAAATGCAACTGTTTTAATACCATCTTTGTTTATAGTTTTTAAGATATCTGGGTTTTTAACCATTTCGAGTATCCATTTGTCATCTAAGATACTTTTTTTAAGTTTTCCTTGTTGAGGGAAAGCAGGGCGATAGTCACTAACAGCGGCAGCCATAAAGAGCCAAGGAGTTTTTTGTATAAGCTGTGGTTGAGAGATATCATTATGAAATGATGGTTTAGAAAGAATACCTTTTTTTGCAATACGAAGAGCATCTATTGTATATTGAAGCATCTCATCTGTACTCTCAACTTTTATGACATGTACAGGAGGAATATCTTGTGGCTCACGAGTTGTTATGTAGCATACATCTGCTCCCTTTGCATAGAGTGCTGTAACAAGAGATTCAGCCATTTTACCACTAGAAAAGTTAGTTAAATATCTAACATCATCAATTTTTTCAATTGTTCCTCCACCTGTTACAACTACACGTCTATTTGTCCAAAAATCATCTGCAAATAGATATTTAGAAGAGGTTGCAAAGATGACTTTTGGATCAGCCATAGCACCATTTCCTACAGTATTACAGGCAAGTTTACCAACTTGAGGCTCAACAACTTCTAGGCGATGAAGTTTTAATCGTTTAATATTTGCTACAGTTGTTGGGTTTTCTATCATTTTAGTATTTGCAGCCGGGCATAAAAGAATAGTTTTATCAAAAGCAAGTGCTGTTTGCAGTAGCAAATTGTCTGCTATACCATTTGCTAATTTATTTATTGTATTTGCACTAGCAGGAGCGATTATAAAGATATCTGCCCATTCTCCAATACCAATATGGTTAAGATCGCTGCACCAAGATTCATTTTTCTCTTCTAAAACAGCATTCCCGCTTAAAGCTTCAAATGTAAGAGGAGTTACAAAGCGTTTGGCTGCTTCTGTCATAACGATACGTACATTTGCCCCAGCATTAATAAATAGTCGAACTAATTCACAAGCTTTATAAGCTGCGATGCTTCCGCTTACACCAATAAGGATATTTTTTCCATCCATTTTAAGTTGACTTACCATGCTTTATTCTTCTCTCTTAAAAAATTTATAGAAAAAATCTCTTATACTTTTTTGTGGAGTTCTTGATATAGCCAAAGAACCCTCTTTTACATTTTTGGTTACAGTTGTACCTGCCGCAATAATTACATTATCTTCAATTGTAACCGGTGCTACCAATTGAGTATCACTTCCTACAAATACATTTTTTCCAATTTTAGTTTTATATTTTTTAATACCATCATAATTACAGGTAATAGTTCCTGCTCCAATATTGGTTCCTTCATCTATTTGTGCATCACCCAAGTAGCTTAAATGTCCAGCTTTGACACCTTTGAGATGAGACTTTTTAACTTCTACGAAATTGCCTATATGAGTATCTATAAGAGTAGAGCCAGGTCTTATTCTTGCCATAGGACCACAACTGGAGTTTTTAATTTCAGCATCTTCTATAACTGTATGTGATTTTATATGGCTAGTTTCTATAACACTCTCTCCATGAATTGTTACACCATTCTCAAGTATGCACTCTCCACTAAATTTTACACGGCTATCTATGTAGATTGTTGAAGGTAGATGCATAGTAACACCTGCTTGCATCCACTTTTTTCGAATTCTTTTTTGCATTAATTCTTCAGCTTCTGAAAGATCAAAGCGTGAGTTAACTCCTTTGAACGCATCTTCTTCAACCCATACAGGCTTAATTTGAAGTTTGTCATCTTTTGCCATTTTTATTATATCGGTAAGATAGTATTCACTTTGTGCATTGTCATTGGAAAGTTTAGGCAAATATCTGTTTAGTACATCTTGCTTGAACACATAGATGCCTGCATTGACTGTTTTGATCTTTTTTTGATCATCGGTACAATCTTTCTCTTCAACAATTGCTTGTACTTCACCATTTTCAACTATTACACGACCATAACCAAATGGGTTTTCAAGTTCAATAACGCTCATTACAATATCTGCTTCGCAAGAGACAAGAGGTTGTAATGCTTCATCAGTTACAAGAGGCATATCACCGTTAAGAACCAATACACGCTCATGCTTTACATCAATATTCATAACGGCTCCACCAGTACCCGGAAAGTTTTTATGGTCTTGAATTTTAAACTTTATATTGTTAAATGATTCATTAATTGACTTTTGAATTAGATCAGCTTGATGGTATAAAACTACAGTAATATCATCACTTAGGTTTTGAGCAGCTTTAATGCTGTAATGAATCATAGGCAAACCACTTATAGGATGAAGAACTTTAGGAGTATTTGATTTCATCCGTGTACCTTGGCCTGCTGCCAATATGATGACAGAAAGTGACATAGAGCAATCCTGTTTACTATAAATTTTAGGTGATTTTAACGCAATAAAGATTAAAATGTGCCAAATCTTAGTATAAGAGAGATTCTCTCTAATATCCTCGTTTAGCCAATGTTGTGACGAAAATAAATATTCAGGAGTGTCGATGGATTTAGGCAGTGTCATCGGTTTGGTATTGATTCTTGGCCTTTTGTTTGGTGCTATGGCAATGGGTGTTGGGATCGGGCCTTATATCGATATTCCATCTGTTCTTATCGTTATCGGTGGTTCTATTGGAGCCCTGCTGGTTGCCTTTAAAATGGAGCAGATGAAAAATTTCGTCAAAATTTTTATGATTGCCATTAAACCTCCACAAGAAGATGTTCCTGAACTTATTAAAAAATTGGTTGAATACTCCACTCAAGCACGTAGAGATGGAATTCTTTCATTGGAAGCTGCTGCAAATAATGAAACAAATGAGTTTTTAAAAAAAGGGCTTTCAATGGCAGTTGACGGAAATGAACCAGATACTATCCGTGAAATGCTTGAAATAGAGATGGAGCAGACAAGCGAACGACATAAAGGAAATGCTGCAATTTTCAGTCAGTGGGCAGGTCTTGCAGGTGCAATGGGTATGATTGGAACACTAATTGGTCTTGTTGCAATGCTTTTAAACATGTCAGATCCAAGTGCTATTGGACCTTCAATGGCAGTTGCATTGCTTACAACAATGTATGGTGCAATGATTGGTAATATTTTTGGTTCTCCTATTGCCAATATTCTTAACATTAGAGATGCTGATGAGTACTTGGTAAGAACAATAATTTTAGAAGGTATTATGTCTATACAAGCAGGAGATAATCCACGTACTCTTGAATCAAAACTATTAGCATTTTTACCTCCTAATGAACGTATAAGTCAGTTTGAGTAGGATTTTAAATGGGTAAAAAGAAGTGTCCTGAGTGTCCTGAATGTATGCCAGAGTGGCTGGCTGCATTTGGAGACTTAATGAGCCTTTTGCTCTGTTTCTTTGTGTTGCTTTTATCAATGTCGACAATGGATGCAAAAAAGTTAGAAGAGGCTATTGGCTCTCTTGCCGGGGCATTAAGCGTTCTTGAAGGTGGTATGCGTTCAGAGTCTGATGATCGTAGGTTAGAAGAGGGAACAGGTGGTGGTGCTGCATCAAAAGATCCTACGCAAATTCAAACTTCCAGTGCTATGCAAGCACAAATGGCTGAACAGGTAAGCCAAATGATGATGCAGTTAGTATCTCTTAAAAATGAGATAAATGAGCTAATTATGAGTCAGGGAGCAACTCCTGTAACTTTAGAAGAGTCTGAAAAAGGCTTTCTTCTTCGTTTGCCGGCAGAACTTCTTTTTAAACCTGGTCAAGCAAAAATAGAGAGTATGGATGCTATTTTATTTTTAAAACGTATAGCAATGATCATAAATAAGCTTCCAAATACATTGCAAGTTAATGTGCGTGGTCATACTGACAATGTTCCTCCGGGACCTAGTAGTCCTTATCGTGATAATTGGGAGCTTTCAGCAGCAAGAGCAGTTTCAGTTGTAAAAGAGTTAATTAAAGATGATGTAACTCCTAAACGTTTGTCAGCTTGTGGCAATGCAGAGTTTAAACCTATTGCTACAAATGCAACACCTGAAGGTCGTGCTAAAAACAGAAGAGTTGACCTCTATTTCTTTTCAAATGAACCTGAAACTGAAAGTAAAGCCAGAAAAAGTATATTGGACACTAATCTTGGTCCGGTATCTGCAGGAAATTGATGCGTAAGTTACTAATACTATTTTTACTGCTAACCTTTCCGCTTTATGCTGCAGTTGAAATACCAACTGTAAATCTGTCATTAAGTGCACCAACAGAGCCGAAAGATCTAGTTACTACTCTAAACATTGTTATTGTTTTAACTCTGTTGGCACTTGCTCCATCACTTATTTTGGTAATGACAAGTTTTGTACGTTTGATTATTGTCTTTGCATTTTTGCGTCAGGCAATGGGAACACAGCAATCACCACCTACTCAACTTCTTGTAACTCTTTCTCTTGTTATAACACTTTTCATCATGGAGCCTGTTGGTAAAAAAGCTTATGAAGATGGTATAAAGCCATATATGGATAAAAAGATAGGGTATGAAGTAGCATTTGATAGAGCAATTGAACCTTTTAAAAAATTTATGCTAAGAAATACTAGAGAGTCAGATTTGGCACTATTCTACAGAATCAGACATTTGCCCAATCCAAAAACAGAAGCAGATGTAACTTTGCCAATATTACTACCTGCTTTTATGATTAGTGAGCTCAAAACTGCTTTTGAGATAGGCTTTTTAATTTTTTTGCCATTTTTGGTTATAGATATGGTTGTAAGCTCTGTGCTTATGAGTATGGGTATGATGATGCTTCCGCCTGTAATGATCTCTTTGCCGTTTAAAATTCTTATTTTTGTTCTTGTTGATGGCTGGAATCTTTTAATTGGAAATCTTGTGGAGAGTTTTAAATGATATGTAAACATTTTGGTGAATGTGGAAGTTGTTCATTGTATGAGATGACATATAGTGAACAGCTTGATATGAAAAAAGAGAATTTACAAAAGCTTTTAGAGCCTTTTTATAATGAAAATATTAAAGCTTTTACTTCTGAAAAAGAGTATTTTAGAGCAAGAGCAGAATATAAAATATACCACAAAGACAATTCAGTTTTTTATGCGATGCGTCATTTAGATAAAAAAGCTTACGTAACTCTTGAAGAGTGTAAGATGGTTTCTCAGCCTATTCAAAAGCGAATGTGGAAACTTTTGGAGCTATTTAATGTGTGCGATGAATTGAAAAATCGTCTTTTTGGAGTTGAGTTTTTATCATCTTCAACTGATGATGTTTTGATTACTATGCTCTACCATAGAAAACTTGATGAATCATGGATGCAAAAAGCAAAAACTCTTGAAAATGAGCTTAGTGCAAAAATTATAGGTCGAAGCCGGAAACAGAAGATTGTTTTGAGTGAAGAGTTTGTAACAGAAACACTTAACATCAATGGCAAAAGTTATCATTACCTACATTATGAGCAGAGTTTTACTCAGCCAAATACAAAAGTTAATGAGAAGATGATTGAGTGGGCAGTAAATCAAGCAAAATCATATGGAAAAGGTGATTTTTGCGAGCTTTATGCTGGCAGTGGAAATTTTACTTTGCCAATATCTAATCTTTTTGAAAAAGTTATAGCAACTGAAATATCTAAACGTTCAATTTATGCAGCACTGGAAAATTGTAAGCTAAATAATATAAACAATATTACATTTATTCGTATGAGCAGTGAAGAGTTCACAGAGGCTTTAGAAAAAGTGCGGACCTTTACCCGTTTAAAAGATATAGATCTTGATAGCTTTGATATCGGTACTATTCTTGTCGATCCGCCAAGAGCAGGACTTGATGAGCAAACTAAAAGTCTAATCTCTAAATTTGATACGATTATATATATCTCTTGCAATCCAAATACTCTAGCTAGGGACCTTGAAACACTATGTAAGACACATAATGTAAAAGATGCTGCACTTTTTGATCAGTTTCCTTACACCCACCATATGGAGGCAGGTGTCGTTTTAACAAAGAGATAGGAGTGATTTAATCTCACTCTCCACCAGATGGCAGCCCTGAGGCTTTCCAGTCAAAAACGTACCCATCTTCAAGATTGTAGACATTTTCAAAGCCATTTTTAGCTAGCTTGTTTGCTGCATAAACAGATCTTTCACCACTTCTGCATAAAATAATAAGAGGTTTTTCCAAGTTGCCATGTGTTAGTTTTTTTACCTCTTCAACAAACTTTTTGTTTTCATCCATCATTGGACGGTATGTCTTTTTTACATGAATTGCTTTTTGCTTTTTAGTTTCTACTTCGGCAACTTTTACTCTTGTCTTAAGAGGTGGCAGATCTACACGAACAAAAAAGACTGGGATATTTACAGAGCCAACAGCATGTCCAGCATACAAAAACTCCACAGGATCACGTACATCTATGAGAATTGCTCCCTCTTTTTTTATTAACTCCATTGCCTCTTTTGCATTAATATCTTCTTGATACTCCATATCTTCTGCAAACAAAGCAGTAAATAATAAAACTAAAATTGCAAAAGTCATTACTCTCATTTTTAACAATCCTTTGTTGGTAAATAAAATTTTTGAATTGTAGCATATTTCTTGTTATACTCATTACAATGAGAATGATTATCAACACAATTGACATTATAGATCTTTTGCTCTATAATTTGGCAAAAAATAATTAAAACAGGATGCAGGAATGAAATCAGTAACCGAATGTTCCATAGGAACCAAAGGTGTAATAGTTCGCATAAAAGCAAAAGAACCTGTTAAAGGACGGCTATTTTCTTTAGGTCTGGCTAAAGGGAGTGAACTTAAAGTAGTTGATCATACCTTAGCTAAACAGACTTGGGAAGTTGAGAGTGACGGAACAAAGATAGCTTTACGTGAAGAGGAAGCTGCTTCTGTTTTTATTGAACCTGTTGAAAATGGAGAGTAGAGAATTGAAAACTATCAGAGTAGCTTTGGCTGGACAGCCAAATGTTGGAAAATCGTCTATTATTAACTCTATTACCGGTGCAAGGCTCCATGTAGGTAATTTTTCTGGTGTTACAGTAGAAAAGAAAGAGGTTTTTATAGAAAAAGATGGCTATGAGATAGAGATAGTCGATTTACCTGGAGTCTATTCATTAAATGCATATACACCTGAAGAGCATGTTGCAAAGAAATTTCTTTTTGAAGAAGATTATGACTTAATAGTAAATGTTGTAGATGCAAATACACTCTCTAGAAACCTCATATTTACGATGCAGCTTATGGATATGCAAAAAAAGATGATTTTGATTGTAAATATGATAGATGAGGTTGAGAAACAGGGTGGTAGAGTTGATAAAGATAAATTAGAAGAGCTTCTTGGTATTCCTGTTATTTTAACTTCTGCAAAAGAGCATCGTGGAGTTGATGAAATAGTTGATCAGATAATAAAAACATATGAAGATGATAAACCAAAAAATAAACTCTTTTATGACGAGCGGATTGAAGTACAGATAGAAAAAATTGTAAAAGTTTTACATAAATCAACCCATTTTAAAGATCCTGACTATGCTCGTTTTATAGCCATTCGTTTGTTAGACAGAGATGAAGCAGTTTATAAAGTTATACATGATCTTCCTATTTTCATTGAGTTGCATGAACTTTTAGGAAAAGTATACAGAGAGTTAGAGTTAGAGTTTGATGAAGAGAGCACAAGCGATATTTTAAGTGATGAAAGATACGCTCTATCTAAAGCATTAGTAATGGAAGCACTTCAGTCACCTCCAAAAAGAGTTTCACTAACAGATAGAATAGACAAAATTCTTATTCATCCTATATTTGGATTGCCTATTTTTCTATTTTTTATGTGGCTTCTTTTTCAATTGACATTTGAAATTGGATCAATTCCTATGGAGTTGATTGACAGCTTTTTTACTGAGATATCGAATATAGTCATTAAAGTGGTACCTGATGGTCCTATCCAGTCTGCTTTAGCAGATGGGGTTATTCCTGCTGTAGGCTCCATTATAATGTTCTTGCCTAATATTTTAATTCTTTTTATGGGAATAAATCTTCTTGAACAGACAGGCTATATGGCACGTACAGCATTTTTGCTTGATGGTTTTATGAAAAAGTTTGGTCTTCAGGGAAAAGCTTTTATTCCTCTTGTTAGCGGCTTTGGCTGTACAGTTCCAGCCTATATGGCAGCTAGAACTCTTAAAAATCCGACAGATAGAATAATTACAATGCTGGTACTTGGCTTTATGAGCTGTTCAGCAAGGCTTCCTGTTTATGTTTTACTGATTGGTGCTTTTTTCCCAACATCATCAGCTGGAAATATTTTGTTTATCATATATATTAGCGGTGCTATTTTAGGTCTTATTTTTGCTAAAATTTTAAGAGTAGTTCTATTTAAGGGAGAGCCTGAACCATTTGTAATGGAGATGCCCCCATACCGTTTTCCATCTCTTAAAGCACTTTCTATGGAGCTTTGGATAAAAGCAAAACTTTTTATAAAAAAGGCTGGTACATTTATTGCCGGAGCTTCTATGCTTATCTGGTTTTTAAGTGCCTATCCAAATAATCCTGCTATTGAAGCCAAATATCTTCAAAAAATTGAGGCTACAACAGATATATCACAAAAAGAGCAGCTTAAAAATGAGATGGTGGCTGAGAAGCTTGGAGCCAGTTACCTTGGTCAGATAGGTAAAATAATTGAACCTGTTTTTGAACCTTTAGGGTTTGATTGGCGTATATCTGTTGCAACTATTTCAGGTTTGGCTGCAAAAGAGGTTGTTGTATCTACTTTGGCTACTCTTTATGCTGTTGGTGATGCAGATGAGAACAGCAGCACTCTTGTAGAAAGATTGCGTGAAAATGTTACATTTAAAGCTGCTATTGCACTTATTGTTATTATTATGATCTACTCTCCTTGTATTGCCGCAATGAGTACATTCTGGGCAGAGGTTCCACAGTGGGCTTGGAGAGGATTTTATCTGATATATCCAAATGTCCTTGCTTGGATTATGGCATTTAGTGTTTATAGAATACTTGATATGATGGGCTTTTAGAGGTCCACTTAAGTAGTGTTTTGATATACTAAGTTAAAAATTACTAAAGGGTATAGTAAATGGAATGTGAATTCCCAACAGTTAATACCGATTTAAGTGAGATAAAAGAGATTTTTCAAGAAGTAAAAACTATAGCAGTGGTTGGACTTTCTCCAGATCCTGAAAAAGCAAGTTATCGTGTTGCCAAATACCTTCAACAGGAAGGTTATAAAATTGTTCCTGTTTACCCTAAAGAGGATGAAATATTAGGTGAAAAAGTCTATAGAACTTTAGCTGAAATACCTTTTCCTGTAGATATGGTTGATGTTTTTAGAAAATCTTCAGCAGTAGGTCCTATAGTCGAAGCTTGTAAGAGTAGGGGAGATGTAAAAGTGGTGTGGTTGCAGGTAGGAATTGTCAATAATGAAGCAGCTGAGAGCGCTGTAAAATCTGGAATGAAAGTGGTACAAAACAGATGTGCCATGGTAGATCATAGAAATATTTTATGATTACGCTAAAAGATATAGAGTTGGCCCATGAAAGGGTCGCGAAAGTAGTATCTAAAACACCATTTTCTTACGCTCCCAAATTGTCAAAAACAACTGGTTATGAAGTTTATCTGAAAAAAGAGAATTTGCAAAATACAGGCTCATTTAAGCTCAGAGGTGCATTTAATAAAATTGCATCTCTTAGCAATAGTGAACGTGCTAAAGGTGTTGTTGCAGCAAGTGCAGGAAATCATGCTCAAGGTGTTGCTTTAGCTGCAGAATATTTTGGTATTCCAGCAACTATTGTTATGCCTGAAACAACACCTTTAACAAAAGTTGATGGTGTAAAGTCATACGGTGCTGAAGTTGTTTTATCAGGTATGAATTATGATGAAGCATATGCATATGCAGTTGAGTATGCCAAAAAAAATAATAGATTTTTTGTGCATCCATTTGCTGATGAACAGGTGATTGCTGGACAAGGCACTATTGCTCTTGAAATATTTGATAAATGTGAAAAACCAGATGCTATTTTAGTACCTGTAGGTGGTGGTGGGTTAATTAGTGGAATTGCTTTGGCTGTTAAAGCTATTTCACCTGAAACAAAGGTAATTGGTGTAGCTGCATCTGGAGCACCTGCTATGAAACTTTCGTTTGATGCAAAAACGCCAATTGATACAACAAGTGTCAGAACAATTGCTGATGGCATAGCTGTACGAGATACTTCTCCTGTTACTCTTGAATATATTTTAAAATTTGTCGATAATATTGTACTGGTAGATGATGAAGAGATAGCAAATGCAATTTTATATCTGCTTGAGAAGCAAAAACTTGTAGTTGAAGGTGCAGGGGCTGTAAGTGTTGCTGCACTCATTCACAATAAAATTTCTCTACCAAAAGGTGCAAAAGTAGTAAGCCTTTTAAGCGGAGGTAATATTGATGTTACAATGTTATCTGTAATTATTGAAAAAGGTTTATTGAAATCATACAGAAAAATGAAATTGGTTGTTACACTGGTTGATAAACCTGGTAGTTTGATGAAGCTTACAGAAATCCTTAAAAATGCACAAGCAAATATTGTACAAATAGGGTATGACCGTACTTCATTGGATCTAAAGTTTGGAGATGCTTATGTCTCTATTGGTCTTGAAACTAAAGGTAAGTCTCATCAAGAGGAGATAAAAAAACTATTGCATACGCATGGTTACAGATTTGAAGAGGAACATTAATTAGTCATGGTTATAGAGAAACGTCTACATTTAAAATCGCGAATTACTGCATTAAAACCTTTGGAAAATGGTGGTCTTGTTGTTATAGATGGTTCAAATGCTGTACGTTTTTTTAAATCAAATCCTATTGAAATAGAGGATGGATTTAAAGCAGCTTTTAATGGTAATGAGCAATTATATCAAGGATGTGACGTATCTATTGATGGCAAATTTGTTGCTTTTTGTGCTGTAAAAGATGGTGTTCTTGTATTTTTGTCCAAAAATAAAAAGTTAGTTTATCGTTTTAAGAGACATGAAGGTGAAGTTGAAAGTGTATGTATAAGTCCAAAGTATAACTATCTTGCAACAGGAGGGCAAGATGGAAAAACATTTCTTTGGAACTTGTCAAATGGTAAAATGGTTGCTTCTCTTCCACACCATGCTGATTTTGTAACTGCTATAGCTTTTAGTCAAAATGGTAGATGGATTGCTACAGGAAGTTATGACAGAAAAATAAAAGTTACAAATGTTCTCTCTCTAGGTAAAGAGATAGTACTTAAAGCACATAGTCAAGCGATTACAAATATTCATTTTATTAGTGATAACAGACTTGTTTCATCTGATAAAAGTGGCGGCATACTTGTATGGGACTATTTTTCAAAAAAACTTATTGTACGTCTTGAAAAGATGTTGGATGAAGTTACTTCATTATCTTTTACACCTGATGGAAAGTTTATGTTTGCATCAGATAAGAGTGGATATGTCTCTCTTTATGATATGCAAGAATATTCTTTAATTTCACAAAGGTATATTTACTATTCAAATCCAATTAGAAAGTTAGCATACATTCCTGATGGAAATCATTTGGTTGTTGGTTTGGACAATGGTGAACTGGTTTTTCATGCTCCATTGAAAGAGGAAGATAAACTTCGTGAATTTATAGAAAATGGAAAATATTCTGATGCACATGAACTTATTAAGAGTAACCCTCTTTTAAGATATACTGATGCATTTATAGAGCTTGAAGCAAAATGGGAAGAGACTTATCAGCAAGCATTACTGTTTCTTGAGTCTGGGAAAATAGACAAAGCAAAAAAAATATTTGAGCCATTTAAAGATGAGCCTTCAAAACGACTAATAATTCAAAAACTGCTTAGTGATTATAAAGAGTTTGAAAAATTTAAACAGGCGGTATTGTCAAAGAAGTATCCTGTTGCATACTCAATTGTTAATCAGTCACCTATGCTAAAAGAGAATAGATATTATAATGCAATGGAAGATGAGTGGCAACGAGCATTCAGTGAAGCTAAAAAGATAATATTAAAAACTAAGAGTGATGATAAAGTTAAAGAGATACTAAAACCATTTAGAGGAATTTCATCAAAGGCAACACTAATTCAATCTCTTTTAGCAGAGAAAGAGGTATATAGA
This sequence comes from Hydrogenimonas thermophila, assembly GCF_900115615.1. NCBI lineage: Bacteria > Pseudomonadati > Campylobacterota > Epsilonproteobacteria > Campylobacterales > Hydrogenimonadaceae > Hydrogenimonas > Hydrogenimonas thermophila. The sequence goes on from NZ_FOXB01000035.1 coordinate 18,393, forward strand.
TTATTTATGCGTCTGATTTCTAAAAAAGATTATAAAGATGCTTTAGAACTTGCTAAAAAATATCCAATAATTCAAGAGTTTGATGAGTATAAAAAAATTGAAAAAATAAGCGAAATTCTTTTAGCTAAAGCACAAGAAGCATTCACAAAAGGTGAGTATGCCGAGACAATAAAATATGCAAAAGAGTTAATGGAATATCCTGATAAAAAGGCTATTGCTGAAGAGTTGATTGAACAAGCAACAACATATATGAAAACACTCAGATATTTTTCTGAAAAAAATTATGCTGCTGTTTATAAAATGGTAGAACTTTATCCTTATCTTTTAGAAACAAAAATTGTAGAAAAACTCGAACAAGCTTGGCAAAAAGTTGTTGAGAAAGCAGAAACTTTTGCATCAAAAGGTGATGTGATAGCTTTAAAAAAGATATTGAGTTCATTCTATTCATATCCTCAAAAGCACCATAGAATAGTTTCATTTTTCAAAGAGGCATATATAGTGCAGATTGAACGACTAATAAGAGAGAAAAAACCGGAAGCAAAAAAAGCAATTATGCGCTATGTAGACATATTTGGTGAAGATGATGAAATATTAGCATTAATGATAGAGATAGGATTGAAAGAACGCTTTGAAAAAGAGGCTGTTCCATATAGTTCTATTAAAATAGAATCATTACCTGATTCATTGATTTAAAGATATTTATATGGTTAGTATTGATCTTGGGTCCAATACAATAAGAGGTATTGAGATTGAGTGTAATACTTTGAAAAAAGTAGCTGAATATGAAAAAATAGTAAAGACAGCTGACAATTTGCATAAAACAGGGTGCATTTCAGACGAAGCAGTTGAACGAATTATAAATGCTATTGGTGAAATGCGTAATCATTTAAACCTTGAACATGGGGTAAAAGCTGTAACAACTGAAGCAATAAGACGTGCTAAAAATGGTCTTAAGGTAATAAATTTAATAAAAAATACTACAGGTATAGAGTTTCAAATAATTGATGGTAAAAAAGAGGCATATTATACTTTATTAGCAGTAGTTAGTAGGCTGGAAAAACTTAAATTTAAGGCAAAAAAATTTATATTGGTAGATATTGGTGGTGGATCTACCGAGTTGATATTTTTTAATAATAATAAAGTTAATGTAAAAAGTTTTCCTATTGGCATAGTTACAATAGCTCAGAAATATAAAACAAAAGATAATATAATTGAAAATCTTCCATCTGAGATGGATGGTATAAAATATTTTATAGATGAGTATTACAAAGTTGCAGAAAAACCGGAAATATTCATTTCAACAGCAGGAACTCCTACAACAGTTGCTGCAATGAAGCTTGGAATGAATTATAAAACCTATGATGCAAATCGCATTAATGGTGTTTTTCTGCAAAAAGAGGATCTGAAGGAGCAAATGGAACGTCTCTTGTCTTTAGATGAAAAGTCAAGACAAGAGTTAGTTGGTGTTGGTCGCGAAGATCTGATTGTTGCAGGTATACTCATCTTTCGATACCTTTATGATTTGCTTGGATTCGACAAAGCTTGCGTTGTCGATGACGGGTTGCGTGAAGGTGTTGCAATTGCTGAGTGTAAGCAATTAAACATTGATGAAATATTTCATTAACCAATTTTAAGATATAATCGAAAAATTTTAGAATCTAGGAGATACGGCCATGGAGATGACCGGCGCACAGATGGTAATCGAAGCGATGAAGCTAGAGGGAGTTGATACAGTTTTTGGCTACCCTGGCGGCGCAATAATGAATGTTTATGATGAATTATATAAACAGAATGACTTTAAACATATTTTGACACGACATGAACAGGCTGCTGTTCATGCAGCAGAAGGATATGCCAGAGCTACTGGCAAGGTTGGTGTTGCATTTGTAACCAGCGGCCCTGGTTTTACCAATGCAGTAACAGGTTTGGCTACAGCCTATATGGATTCAATCCCTCTTGTTGTTATAAGTGGGCAGGTTCCTATATCTTTAATTGGAACAGATGCATTCCAGGAGATTGATGCTACAGGAATTAGTCGTGCTTGTACAAAGCATAACTATCTTGTTAGAAGTGCTAAGGAACTTCCACGTATTTTAAAAGAGGCATTTTATCTTGCCAATAGTGGACGACCAGGACCTGTTCATGTTGATATTCCAAAAGATGTAACAGCTGAAATTGCAAAGTTTGAGTATCCTGCGGAAGTAGATATTCCTACATACAAGCCTACAACCAAAGGTAATGTAAGACAGATTAAAAAGGCAGCAGAAGCAATTTGCAATGCAAAAAGACCTATATTTTACCTTGGAGGGGGTGTCATTCACTCCGGTAGTGCAGATTTAGTTAGAGAGCTTGTTTCTGCAACACAGATTCCAGCTGTTGAAACATTGATGGCAAGAGGCGTTTTAGCTCACGACGATCCAATGCTTTTGGGTATGGTTGGAATGCATGGTAGCTATCAGGCAAATATGGCTATGAGTGAAGCAGATCTTATGATCGCTCTTGGACCACGCTTTGATGACAGGGTTACAGGAAAGCTTAGTGAATTTGCAAAACATGCAAAAATAATTCATGTAGATATTGACCCAAGTAGTATTGGTAAGCTTGTAGATGTTGATTACCCAATTGTTGGTGATCTTAAAGATGTACTTGAAGTAATGATTCCTAAAGTTAAAGAGTGTGTTGACCCTGATAAATATCAAGCTTGGAGAGAAATTCTTAAGCGTTACAATGAGATACACCCGTTAACATATGAAGATAGTGACAAAGTTCTTAAACCACAGTGGGTTATTGAGCGAGTTGGAGAGCTTTTAGGTGATCAGGCAGTAATCTCTACTGATGTTGGTCAGCATCAGATGTGGACGGCACAATTTTACCCATTCAGTTTTCCAAGACAGTTTATTACAAGTGGAGGTTTGGGAACAATGGGATTTGGTTTCCCAGCAGCTATGGGTGTTAAAAGAGCAAGACCAGATAAAGTAAGCATTAACTTTACTGGTGATGGCTCGATTTTGATGAATATTCAAGAGCTTGTAACGGCTGTTGAATCTCGTTTGCCTGTTATTAATATTATTTTAAATAACCACTATCTTGGTATGGTTAGACAGTGGCAGACATTCTTTTATGAAAAGAGATATGCAGAAACAGATTTGAGTTTCCAACCAGATTTTGTACGTCTTGCTGAAGCTTGTGGTGGAGTAGGGTATCGTGTTGAGACTAAAGAAGAGTTTGACGAGGCTCTTAAAGATGCAGTGGAGAAGGGTGTAGTTGCTATGATTGATGTTATTGTCGATCGTAATGAAAACGTTCTTCCAATGGTTCCAAGCGGTGGAACGCTATATAATATGATGTTAGAATTCAAGGATTGATGATGAAAGTTGAAAGAAGAGTTATTTCAGTAATTGTCCAGAATGAACATAGCGTCCTTACCCGCATCACAGGTCTTTTTGCTGCTCGCGGATATAACATTGAGACATTGACAGTTGCTCCTATTCCAGATAGTGATATGTCACGTCTTACGATTGAGACAAAGGGAAATGTTCGTGTTATAGAACAGATTATCAAGCAGCTTCATAAGTTGATTCCTACGTTCAAAGTTATTGAACATGAAGAGATGATTGAGAAAGAGATGGTTTTGATGAAGTTTCCAATCAATGAATCTCTAGCAAATATTCAAGCTCTTTGTGAAGCATATAATGGCGGCATTATGAATGTAAGTAGTCAGCATATCATTACTATGGTTGCAGATGAGCCTAAGCGTGTTAAGCACTTTATTGAAGCTGCACAGCGTTTTCACCCTGTAGAGGTTGTTCGTGGCGGTGTTGTAGCTATGGAACGTGACTAAAGGTTACAGATGGAAAATTATATCTCACATCTCGAACGGAGTGATGGGTGAGGTTAGTTGAGTTAGTAGAAAAGATTGGCATCTCTTATAGTGGAGAAGATTGTGAAATTGTTGGCATAAATACATTAAGAGATGCCAAAGAAGATGAGCTTAGTTTTTTAGATAACCCAAAGTATTTAAAAGATTTGGGGCAAACAAAGGCTGCTGCTGTTTTAGTATCTAAAAAGTATGAGAGTGCAGTACCTAAAGATAGCATAGCTTTAGTAGATGATGAACCTTACCTTAAGCTTGCATTTGCAAGTAAGTTTTTTGCCCCTGAAGTAATGAAAAAAGAGGGTAATGAGCCAAAGTTTGGTAAAAATTGCAATATTGGAAGCAATGTTTCATTTGGTAAAGATGTTGTAGTTGGTGACAGAGTTACAATAATGCCTGGATGCTTCATAGGTGATGATGTAGAGATAGGAGATGATACTGTTATCTATCCTAATGTTACTATTTATCATCAGTGTAAAGTAGGCAGTAAATGTATTATTCACTCTGGAACAGTAATTGGAAGTGATGGGTACGGATTTGCTCATACTAAAGATGGTAAGCATATAAAACTTTATCAGCTTGGCAATGTAGTAATAGAAGATGATGTTGAGATAGGCTCAAATTGCTCTATAGATCGTGGGGCATTAAAATCGACAGTGATCAAAGAGGGTGTAAAAATTGATAATCTAGTTCATATAGCACATAATTGTGAGATAGGTGAACACTCTTTAATTACAGGTCAAGTTGGAATTTCTGGTTCTACAAAACTAGGTCGCAATGTTGTAATGGGTGGACAAAGCGGTACAGCTGGACATCTTGAAATAGGACCTTTTGCAACAATTGCTGCACGAGGTGGTGTAACTAAATCTATTCCAGGGAACAGAGTTTATGCAGGCTTTCCACTAATGGAACATAAAAAATGGTTAAAATTAAATGCCATGCTTTCAAAATTTCTTAGAAAAAGTGATACAATAGTAAAGTAAAATTTTGATTACCTATTTTAAATAAAGCCGTTTTATAAGAAACAACTTAAACGGCTGAAATTTTAAAAAAAAACATACCTTTTTGTTTCATTTTTAAAACACTTCAAAACTGCGAAGTGTTTTGATGATGAAACATAAGTTTCATCAATAACACTAACAAGGTATCGGCTTGTAGTTTAATAGAGCCGATATAGTTTGATTTTTGTTGTTGTGTTAGCTCTTTAACAATTCATTGTCAATGGCACAAATACAATCAAGAGGAAGTGCTATCTATTTTGTTGGTTGTGCAACAAATACTCTCTTAGGATCATAAGGTGTATTATGCACATAGATTGCATAGATAA
>NZ_FOXB01000036.1 GCF_900115615.1 Hydrogenimonas thermophila
GTATTGATAAAACCATTGACAATCAAGAGACTACAACACACTACTATATATCAAATGAGTATAATGATGCAAAAACTTTTTTAACAAAAATTCTTTATGAATGGAGTGTTGAAACAATGCACTTTTACAAAGATACTGCATTAAATGAAGATAAATGCAAAGTCAATAAAGGTGCTTTTGCATTATCTATTCTTAGAAGCTTCGTTATCAATATTTTACATTTGAATAAAGTTGAAAATATTGGTAGAAAAATTGTTGAAACAACATATGATCTTACAGAAGCTTTAACACTTATTTGTATGACAAGAATCAAGTATGGACTTATTAAATGAATATTAGGGTTGGAATGGGCTAACTAGGAATAATTATGAATAGTAAACCATATATTTTAGCTGTCGATGACATACCTTCAACCCTTGAAGTATTAACAATGGCACTCAATGAAACTAATATAAAAGTTGTATGTACAGGATCTGGTATAGAAGCATTAAAAATTATTAATGATAAAACTCCTGACCTTATCTTACTTGATATTCTAATGCCTAAAATGAATGGGTTTGAAGTCTGCAAATATTTAAAAAGTAAACATAAAACAAAAAACATACCTATCATTTTTTTATCTGCACTCAATAGTACAGAAGAGAAAATAAAGGCATTTGAGGCTGGTGGTGTTGACTACATAACAAAACCTTTTAATATATTAGAAGTTTTAGCAAGAGTTAAAACTCATCTTAAAATTCATCGTATACATGAAGAGATGAATAATCTTATTAAAGAATCATTTCATGAAATTTATACACCTCTTGGAATGATAAAAAGCTCTCTAACTCTCCAAGAGATTGAATATGGAAAAAATGAGTATATACAAAATATTAAAGTAGCAATGTTATCGCTACACTCAATCTATGAAGATATCTATTATGCAATAAAAAAAGATATAAAAACTTATCCTGTTGAATGGATCAATATAGAGAATTTTTTATTAGAAAGAGTAGAGCTATTTAAACCACAAATGAATACAAAGCATTTAAAATATAATCTAATATTCAATACTGAAGATGCAATGATTAAAATACATCCTATTGAGTTAGAACGAATAATAGATAATCTCCTCTCTAATGCAATTAAATATTCAAAAGAGAGTAGCATTATTCAAATAATTGTTTCTCAACTAAATGAGAAAATTGAAATCATAATAGCAAATGAGTCAAAAAAAATAAAAGATATTAAACAACTTTTTAATGAACTTTACAGAGAAGATCAAGCTATCAATGGACTCGGAATAGGACTAAATATTGTCAAAAAAATCTGTGATAAATACCATATTAATATTAACGTAGTTGAAAAAGATGGTACAACAAGATTCATTTTACAATTTAAGGAGAATCAATGAAAATTTTATTATTAGAAGATGAAGATATTTTGAGAAAAAATATTGAAAAATTTTTAATACTCAAAGGGTACAAAGTAGATAGTTTTGATAATGGAAGTCAATTACTAGATATAGCAAATCTATTTGAATATGATTTCTTTGTCTTAGATATAAATGTACCAGATATTGATGGCTTTGAAATTTTAAAATACATAAAAGGGAAAAATATAGAAACTCCTGCAATTTTCATCAGTGGAATGATTGATATTGAGGATTTATCAAAAGGATTTGGATTAGGATGTAGCGATTATCTCAAAAAACCTTTTGATCTAGAAGAGTTGGAACTAAGACTAAAAAATATAAAAAATAGTTTTACAGCACATGAAAGAATTATCCTTTCAAACGGATTGATTTATGATTTTGATGCAAAATCAATTTTCAAAGAGAATAAAATAATAGAACTCTCTAAAAAGCAGAGTATCATATTATATATTCTAATGAAAAATAATGGCAATGTAGTCACTTTTGATACTATAGCTGACTATGCATATGAAGATGACTTTCGTGATATACATACTATTTCAAGCCATATTAGAGATATAAGAAAAATGATTGGTTCTGAAGTAATAAAAAATGTTCGTGGAGTTGGATATAAAGTAGTTTTATAAGTTTTTTAACGATTCTTTCTCTTTTTTCTCTTCTTAAATTTACTTAAAACTTTCCAGTTTATGCAATATATCTGCACTTAATAACACTAAAATGTCCAAAAAGAGAGGGATAAGAGTATGAAAATTTTATGGATAAATGATGAAGCAAGTTTTGTAAGTAGCGTTGAAACATATATATATCAAATTGTACAAGAATTATCGAAAACATATGATGTAGATAACTTTTTGCTTTATGATGTAAGAAATCGTGCAGATATAGATTTTATAAATGCATTCTCATTTGCAACAATAATGGCAAATATAAAAGAGCAAATTGATATAATCAAACCTGACATCATTTATATACATCAAGTTGACAATATTGAGCTTATGCGTGCAATAAGTGAAACAGATGTACCGGTTGTCGCTTTTATTCATAACCATAAACATTTCTGCTTACGTGAACATAAATATACTCTACTTACAAATCAAACCTGTACTAAAGCTGTAGGTCTAGGCTGTTATAGTTGTATTGGTTTTATAAATAAAAGTAACTCATTTCCATATTTATCTATAAATAGAATGTCAGACATTAAAATAGCACAAAAAATACTTAAAAAATTTGACCACATAGTTGTAGGTTCAGAATATATGAAAAACCATCTTGTAATGCATGGCTTTGAGAATGAACGCCTCTCTAATATTAAACTATTCTCACAACCATTGAAACATTATAACAATGATACTTCATCTAGAAATATAAGACATTTTCTTTTTGTTGGTGAATTAGTAAGTGGAAAAGGAGTTGATACACTACTTGATGCATTTAAAAAACTCAAACATAATGATATATTTTTAGATATATGTGGTGATGGAGAAGAGCGTAATGAGTTTGAAGAGAGAGTAAAAAGACTTGGAATATCTAATATAGTAAGATTTCATGGTAAATTAAACTCAAAAAGAATTGAAAATTTTTACTCAAATGCATATGCAGTTGTAATACCAAGTAGAACACCAGAAATATACAATCTTGAAGGATTAGAAGCAATGAAATTTGCTAAAGCTGTAATTGCATCTGATGTAGGCGGTATTAGAGAGTGGCTTAAAGAAGATGAAAATGGAATTACTGTTCCATCAAATGATTCAAAAAAATTGGCTTCAGCACTAAAATTTGCTCTTGATAATCCTCAAAAAATTAAAAAGATGGGGCAGAATGGCTTTGAATTTTACAAGCAAAATTTTAAACCAAATCAACACTGTGAAGAGATTCACAACCTTTTTAATTCAATCATTTTAAAAGAGCCTTGCACTGTTTAAATTTTAACATTGATAAACTCTACAAAAATGCGGCACTCAAATAACCGACAACCTGCGATCTGTCACCACTGGCATCTGCACTGGTTCTATAGTCAAGTACAAGTGGTTTAAGATTAAGATTTTTAGCAGCCATTAACATTGCCTCTATACCTATCTTTCCACAAGCTTCACAACCTTTGTGCAACTCATCTGGGTCTAACTTGGTAACAGCATCTATGCAAATATTGTCAAGTTGTTTTGCTTTTTCTATGTCATAAAAGTGACTCAAATCGGTACTTATGACAACACCTGTTAAATCATCATTTAATGCAAACTCAATAATTGGCACTAGGTTAGCCGGATTTTCATCACCATAGACTACCTCAATAACTTCTGCATTAAGATACTTTTTTATAAACGGCATCTGCACTTCCGTACTATGCTCATGATGAGCATCAGGGAAAAATTTTAGATTAAATTTTTGCATCAACTCATTAACTAATGCACTATCACACTTCAAATCTCCAAAAGGAGTTTCAAAGTATTCAAAATTACCTGCACTACTTCCTGATAAATATACTCTATGACTAGGACCTATGACAACAACACGCTTTAAACCACTGTTAGCAAGAATTCTGTATGCAATATTTGCAGTAAAACCACTATATACATACCCTGCATGAGGTACTATAACTGCCCTGCTTTTTGTCTCTAAAAGAGTTTTGTCTATATGCTTTTCTAACAGTTCATTATAGTAAGAAAACATCTCATCAATAGTCTCTGCACTTGATGGATAAAACTGCCCTGCTACAGCTGCTTCTCTAACTTTCATCTAAAAACTCCTTCTATAGCTCTATTGCAGTTTGGACAATGCCCTTCTAAAAGATTATTTACAATCATTTCAAAACCACTTCGTCCAATCAAAAGTTCTCTGCACTCTGGGCAGTAAGTATTCTCACTTACAGGAACATTTCCCATATATACATAGTAAAGACCTGCTTTTTTAGCAATATATCTTGCTCGTTTAAGTGTTTCAATGCCTGTCCATTTATGATCCATCATTTTGTAATCAGGATGAAATGCACTCAAATGCCAAGGCACATGTTTTCCTAAATCATTTGCTATAAACTCTGCCATTTCAGTCAAATCTTTGTCACTGTCATTCTCTCCCTCTATCAGCAGTGTTGTAACCTCAACCCAAATACCAGCATCTACCATTAAACGCAATGTATCTTTAACCGCTTCAAGACCACCTTTAAGAACTTTTTTATAGTAAGATTCACTCCAACTTTTTAGATCAACATTTGCCGCATCTAGCCAACTCTTCATATCTTCAATAACTTCAGGAGTCTCAAAACCATTTGTAACAAATATATTTTTTATACCACTTCTCTTTGCCAAAATCCCTATATCTCTTGCATAAGGGTAGAAGATAGTCGGCTCATTGTAGGTATATGCTATAGAGTTTGTACCATTTTCCAGTGCAAGTTGAACCATCTTTTCAGGAGAGATATAAAAGTCATCTCTAACAACACTACTTTGTGAAATTTGCCAATTTTGACAAAATGGACACTTGAAGTTGCACCCTACTGTACCAAAAGATAATGCTGTAGTTCCTGGTAACATATGGTAAATTGGTTTTTTCTCTATAGGATCAATATTAAGAGCTGAAGGATGACCGTAAACCAAAGCAGAAAGCTTGTTTGCTTCATTTTTATTAACTCCGCAAACTCCAACTTGTCCATCTTTCATCTTACAATAGTGCCTGCAAAGCAGACAAACAATACGTCCACTTCTTGGTTCACATTTATAATAATCCATAAAAGCTCTCCTTACTTTGCCTCCTATTTAACTGGTTCTACTTTACCTTCTATATTCCATCCACTGTATGGTGAACCAGGTAAATCTATACTGCTTGCTACATTTGGATCAAATAGAATTAAATCTGCATCATAACCCTCTTTGATGAATCCTTTATGACTTTCTAAACCAATAAGTTTGGCATAATTTCCAGAAGTAAGTTTAGAAAGTGTTGGCATATCAATATACCCTGGTTTAACAAGATATGTATATATAAGCGAAAGATAACTGTTTAAGCCATCTATTCCATATGCAGCTTCAGCAAAAACAGCATCTTTCAAACTGGCTGAAACTGGTGTATGTAGAGATGTAAAAACTTCTAAGTCTCCATTTTTTAAATACTCCAACATCTCTATTCTACTCTTTTCATCTCTTAAAGGTGGCCAAATTTTACCGCCGGTATTGTAGTTATCACAAACCTCATCATTAAGTAAAAGATGATGAATTGAAGCTTGGGCATAAAGTCTTGGATTTTTGGCACAAAGTTTCAATGTTCTTGGAGTTGATGCAGCTAAAATAACAACATCTACCCCATAAAACTCTGCCAACTCCCCTATGCGTGCAACTTGAGATGACTCAGCAACATCAGGAACGCCTCCAAGCCCTAAACGACTAGATACTTCTCCTTCATTCATTACCCCCTCACCTTGTAAAGCCAAATCTTTAGCTCGGCAAAAAAGTTTTATACCATACATTGATGCATACTCCATTAAACGGCGTATCATATTGCCATCAATACTGCTTTCAAACTCTATGCCAACAGCTCCCTCTTTAAGTAAAATGGAAATATCACTAAGCTTACCATCCTCTTTAATACCTGCTATTAAATTTAATACTTTTGCTCCATTGCAAAGCGCTGCTTGCGACTTTGCAAATTCAAGTGTAATCTCATTATCAATAGATGGTGTACAAAACGATGACAGTACTACAGTTCCAAAACCATTTGCTTTTGCTTTGCAAGATAGTTTATCAATAGTGCCGCCTCTTAACTTTGAATCCATAACACCTAAACCAATATCTATCATTGCAGGCAGCAAATATTTGCCATTAGCGTCAATATACTCACTTCCACTCAAATTTTCTGCAATTTTGGCAATTTTTCCATTCTCTACACTAACATCTAATTCTAAAACAGCATCAGGTGTTACAACTTTTGCATTTTTGATTATCATGCCAATCCTTCAACATATTTTGATAAAATTATAGAACAATCGAGTTGAAAGAGAGGGAAAATGGTTAGATTTTTACTTTTTTTTATGCCTTTTATGCTTTTGGCAAATGAAAATATTGGTGAAAAAATCTATATGACAAAAGGTTGCTATGGCTGTCACGGTACAAAAGGTGAAGGAATAGGCACTTACCCAAAACTGGCAGGAAAACCTGCAACTTTACTGATTGAGAGACTAAATAAACTTAATAAAGGTATTGGTCAAACAAGCAAGAGAGATTTAATGATCCCATTTGCAAAGGCTCTTAATAAAAAAGAGATTGAAGAGGTTAGCAAATATCTAAGCCTTATCAATATTAATGATAAAGGCGAAGATATAGCCGATGAATATTTAGGAGGTTTTGGTTCATAAATTAGAGTGATATAATCTCTAAAAACTCAGAGGGTGACTTATACCCGGACACCCTTTTATGTTTTATCTCCTCTCCATTTTTAAAAAACAAAATTGCAGGTGGTCCAAATATACCAAAATATTTCATCATCCTCTTCTGTTCTACTGAGTTTTGTGTTACATCAACTTGATAGAGGTTATAACCATTCAATGCATCAATGACTTTTTTATCTTTAAAAGTACTATCTTCAAGCTCTTTACAGCTTACACACCAGTCTGCTCTGAAATCTACCATTACAGGTTTGTTACTATTTTTAATTTTTACAAGTAAATCATCTAGAGATTTAACAGTTTCAAATTGTAATGCTCTTGTTAACTCAACATTACCGTAAGATCTTTCTTTTATAACTTGTAGAGGATCAATAGGATTTTTAGCACCTGTAAATGTACCAAAAAATAAAAAAAGACCATAAATAAAAAATAAAAGACCAACTCCTTTTAACAATGCATTCCAGCTTCGCTCACTTCCAAGAGGCTCAAATGCACCCATATAGACAGAACTTATAATAAATAGTATTGACCAAAGTCCCATAGTTAAAGTTTCAGGAATAATTCTAGAGAGCATCCAAATGGCTACTCCTAGCATAACAACACCAAAAATTTTGCTTACTGTTGTCATCCATCCGCCTGGTTTAGGCATAAATCTACCTGCACCCATACCAATTAAAACAAGTGGAGCCCCCATACCAAGGCTCATTACAAATAGAGCTGCTCCCCCTAAAAGAGCATCACCTGTTTGACCAATATAAATTAATGCTCCAGCTAAAGGAGGTGCAACACAAGGTCCAACAATAAGTGCAGAAAGAAAGCCCATGATGGCAACACCTACAATGCCACCTTTTTTGCCTGCTTCATCGCTTGTTTTACTTAGTCTGCTTTGAATTGAAGCAGGTAGCCCTATCTCATAGAAACCAAACATAGAAAATGCCAGTGCTACAAATAGAAGTGAAAATAAAGATATAACCCAAGGGTTTTGCAAAGCAGCCTGTATATTTGCACCAAAAAGACCTGCTAAAACACCTGCTAAAGTATAGGTAAATGCCATAGATAAAACATAAACCAATGAGAGCCAAAAGCCTCGTCTAGCTGTCATCCCCTCACCCTGCGCAACAATAATAGATGAAAGAATAGGGATCATAGGAAAGATGCATGGAGTCAAAGCAAGCAAGAGTCCAAATCCAAAAAATGTCAAAAGTACAATACCAAAGCTTTTAGATTTAAGAGTAGAAGCTATTGACTCCTCTTCAGACAAAAAATTACTTTCAGATTTTTGACCTTTCTCTTCCGATACTGCCGGTGTTGACAAAGTAAAATTATACTCTTTAGTTACAGGAGGATAACAGACACCTCTGTCAGAACACCCTTGATAGGTTAAAACAAATGTTACATCTTTACTGTTCTGTGATTTTAAAATTAGAGGAATTTTTACCTTAAACTCTTTTGTATATATCTCATCACCAAATTCATCTTTCTCAGCCGCTGGAAGAGTATATTTTCCTAACTCTACTTCTCCTACTGGTTTAACATCAAACTTAAGTGCATCTTTTGTCAGATGAATATGATCAGCCATATTAATCTGAACAAAAACTTTATTATCTTTCAATGTTACAGCAGGATGAAAAGCATCATCAACACTTAAAAACCCTGCATAAAGACTTATGGCAAAAAGAATAGAAATCATAATTCTTCTCATTGGAAATCCTCTAAAATGGAATTATGCTATTAAACCATACTTTATGTAATAAAAGTGTAAAAAAAGCATACTTAAATTTTATAATTTATCCCTTTTATTTATTATGACGTGATTTTAATTACAAATAACGTCATATTAGATTTTTCTCTACTTAATAAAAAACAAAAATAAAATTTAAATAATATTTATTTATTTTAAAAGCTCATTTTAAAAAGATTTATCTATTAGTTTTAATTTTACTCAATGCATAACTTTTATAAAATCAAATAAAAAAAGGCTCTTACTATGTCTAACAGACTAAAATATGAAGACTCTCCTTACTTACAACAACATGCAGAAAACCCAGTAGACTGGTACCCTTGGTGCGCTGAAGCATTTGAAAAGGCAAAAAAGGAAAATAAACCTATATTTCTCTCTATAGGATACAGCAGTTGTCACTGGTGCCATGTAATGGAGCATGAAGTATTTGAGAATGAAGAGATTGCAGAATACCTTAACAAATACTTTGTCTCTATAAAAGTTGACAGAGAAGAGAGACCAGATATAGACAAACATTTTCAAAGTGTACATCAACTCCTTAACCAACGTCCCGGAGGATGGCCAGCTTCTATATTTTTAACACCTGATTTAAAACCTTTCTTTGCAGGAACATACATTCCTCCGGTACGCAAATATAATATGATGGGATTTTTGGAACTTATTGAAGTTATTCATAAAAAGTGGAGTAGTGAACCTGAAACTATTGTTAAAAATGCAGATGAGATTCAACGCTTTCTTCAACCAAAAGATGGTCCTGTAAAAGCAACTCCTTTGGATTTGACAATTATAGACAGAACTATAGATAAAACCAAAGATAGCTATGATCCTGTTTATGGAGGCTTTTCAAAAGCTCCAAAATTTCCTCACTCTTCTACTATAAATCTTTTATTAGATATATACCAACTAACTGAAAATGATGAAGTGCTAAATATGGCAATAAATACACTGAAAAATATGGCAAAGGGTGGAATTTACGATCTCATTGATGGTGGGTTCTGTCGCTACAGTACAGACGATTTTTGGTTGGTACCACACTTTGAAAAGATGACATACGATAATGGTTTGCTAAGTGAGAGTTATCTGCGTGCTTACCGTGTAACTGGTGATCCACTCTTTTTACACATTGCTGAAGATATCATAATGTTTATGAAAGACAAAATGATGCAAGACAATCTATTCTACTCTGCAAGTGATGCAGATACAGAAGGAGAAGAGGGAAAATATTTTGTATACAGTTATGATGAGGTTAAAAATGCCTTAAAACAGAATGGGTTTGATGAACCAGAAGTAAAAGAGATTTTAAATGCTCTTTCCATTACACCAGAAGGCAACTTTGAAGGTAAAAATATTGTTAGAAATGAGAAATTAGAGAGTTATGAATGGTGGACTAAAGTACGTCGCATTCTAAAACTTATAAGAGCATCAAGAACCTACCCTTTTATAGATAAAAAGGTAATAACTTCTTGGAATGCTATGATGATCAAATCTCTATTTATGGCATCTGAAATAAATGAACGATACCTTAGAAATGCAAAACAAAGCCTACAAGCACTACTCGATCTGATGTTCAAAGACAACACTCTCTACCACTCTGTTTTAATTGGTAAAACTCCTACAATCGAAGCATTTTTAGAAGATTACGCTTACTTGTGTGATACTCTGCTACAGGCATACCAGACTACAATGGATGAAAGCTATCTGGTAACTGCACAAAAGATTGCTGAACAAGCTATTGATCTATTCTATGAAAGTGGTAAATGGTACTTTAGTAAAGGTGAATTTCCTACAGAAGCTGATCTATCCGACTCAAGTTACCCAAGCAGTGCTGCTATTATGACAAATGCTCTATTGACACTTGGTGCCTTACTTGATACCAGATATAGAGAGATTGCATACAGATCAATGGAGTACAGCTCTATAAAAATAGTCAAATATCCAGTATGGCATGCAGCATTTGTAAAAGCTGTAATTCGCTATCTTAAAGAAGATATAGTAATAAAATCAACTCCATCAAACCTAAATGAATTGAAAAGTTCTATAAATGATCTTCAGTTCCCTTATATACTCTTAAAAAGTGATGAAAATCACAACTATTTAGTATGTAATCAGCAGAGTTGCTTTGCCAATGCAACAAGTTCAGAGGAGCTACTTCAAACATTAAAATCAATATTTCAAAAATAGTATATTATGTTTTAAGAGAGGAACATGTTAAACAAAAAAGATAGAATTTTACAAATATCTGTACTTATAACTGAACATAAAAGCGATATTTCAAAAGTATGGATAGACAAAACCAGTGTAAAAGAGATATTTATATCATACTCCATAAGTAGCAAATATTTTACTACACATTATGCCTTTAAAATAATTGAACATTTTGCAGAGGTGATGAGTGGACAACAACCTGTTGGAAATTCACCTACAATGAATGACTTTATAAAATTTATGTTTGACAAAGAGATTACTGCAAAAGAGATTTTTTTGATCTTTATGGGATTCAGACGCTCTCTTTTTCGATTTTTAACAAATAATAAACTTATTGAAGCAAAAGATAAGTGGCTGATTGAAGCTCTTTCAGAACTTTTTGATAAAAACCTTTCAAGCAGTCTTGAGTATTTTGACTCACTTCATATTAAAAAAGAGATAGAAAAACAGAAAGAAGAGGATGCTCATATATATGCCAAACGTTTGCAAACAATTCTTGACTTGCAAGAAAAATTAATTTTCAAAATAAAAGATGGAAAACTTTATTTGGCAAATAGAGCATTCTTAGAAGCTATTGGAATACTGGACAAAGAAGAGTTTGAAAAAAAATACTCAATTGTATGGGAGTTTATAAAACGTGTAAACCGCTTTACATCACTATTTGAATCTAAAAATTATGATCAATGGATAAAAAAACTTATAGTAAAATATGAAGGAACTTGCGAAGCAGTTATTTTTGATCGTCGAATAAATCGGACAATTTTAACTCAAATGAAAATCAAACCATTACCTACTGAAGAGAGTTTAGAATATGTTGTAACATTTGATGATATTACTGAAAGAAAAAAAGAGATTCACTCTCTTACTCAAATGGCACTTACAGATGCTCTAACAGGAGCACCAAATAGAAGAATGTTTGAAAAGAGGATCAATACTGCATTTCAAGAGTTCAAAAATAAAGATAAACCATTCTTTTTAGTAATAATTGACTTAAATAAGCTTTCAGAAATAAATAAGCATTTTGGTAGAGAAACAGGAGATGCCTTACTGAGATCTTTTGTAGAAGAGACCATGAAAACTACAGATGAAAAACACTTCTTTGCACGAGTAGATGGTGATCAATTTGCATTAATAGTTAATGATAAAGAAGTTGAGAATGTAAAAAAATATTCAGAAAAAATAAAAAGCATATTACATTCTA
Organism: Hydrogenimonas thermophila; assembly: GCF_900115615.1. NCBI lineage: Bacteria > Pseudomonadati > Campylobacterota > Epsilonproteobacteria > Campylobacterales > Hydrogenimonadaceae > Hydrogenimonas > Hydrogenimonas thermophila. The sequence continues at coordinate 11,933 of NZ_FOXB01000036.1, forward strand.
TTCACTATTTTAAAAAAGAGTCTGCAGAAGCCGACATTGCAATTGTCAGATGTCAAAAAGATGACAACCTAAGAACAATGATGCTTAGAGCTGAAAAAATTATTCACATAATACAAGAGAATAATGATTCAAAAATTATGGATGATCGTGATCTTGTAAAACAAGAAAAGATTTTTAAAGAAGCCAGAGAAAAATTCATTAATAGTTGTAAATTACTTTTAGATACTGCAAAAACAATTGAAATAGTAAATTTCTATATGGAAATTCCCATTCAATCAGATGGTGAAATCATTAAAATTATGGAAGACACCATTTGGATTAAAATAAGGAAAGTTGCATTTCATGCTCTCCAACGCAATGAAAAAGTTTTTATTAAAAGAGATGAAAAACCACACTTTCAAGCTAGAGTTACAGACTTTAATATAGAAAAATCAGCTATCCTTATAAGCAATATGATTCCGGTGGATCAATCTCCACTTGAAAGAAGAAATATACATGTAAAATTAGAGCCATATATAGAAGCAGTAATTAAATATGATAAAATTCAGATGCCTGTATTCATAGATACTGTATCAATTGACTCAATAACATTTAGAACTGCTCATATATTAAACTTAAAAGTATCAGACCACTTATTAATAGAAACTATATTAAGATGGGATGGAAAAGAAGTACCTATAACACTCTCAGGCTCTATACTTAAAATAAAAGAGAAGAGTGACACATTTAAAATTGTTATGTTATTAGAACAGTCAAAAGAGATTGATGAAACACTTGCTCCATATATAGCACATCGACAAATTGAAATAATAAGAGAACTTCAAGATTCAATTTTATAACTTTAACCTTGTTCTAACAATCACCCACTAAGACTATTATTTCTTAGATGGGTAATTGAGTAATATTTATACCAAGTAATCTAAGATCTCAAGTTTTAAATCTATTCAACTTATTATTTAAATCTTTTGCTAATCTATTTACCTGTTCACTTAAATTTTTAATCTCTTCTGTACTATTTATATTTTGCTGTGATAGCTTATTGACTAAATCTATATGAGATAATATTTTTTCAGTATTACTTGCCAAAACAGTAGATGCTTCCAAAGACTCTTCTGCAATTGTATATGCATTTTCAACAATAGCAGAAGTTGATTCAACCTCTTTATTTGTATCACTGGCTACAGAAGTTAATTTTTCTATATTCCTTGAGTTTTTATTCATAGATTCACTTACATTTGATATCTCTTGAACAATCACATTAATAGTTGACTCAATTTCAATAAGTGACTTCTGTGTCTGTTCTGCAAGTTTTCTAACCTCTTCTGCCACTACAGCAAAACCTCTACCATGTTCTCCTGCTCTAGCTGCTTCAATAGCTGCATTTAATGCAAGTAAATTGGTTTGATCAGCAATATCAGAAATAATATTCAATACATTTCTGGTATTTTCAGCACTGCTACTTAGTGCATTAAGCTTTTCTGCAAGTTCTAAACCTATATTAGCTTCTGTTTGTACCTCTTCTACCAAAAGAGAAATTTTCTCTCTTACAACTGAAAGATTGCTATTAACTCTTTTAATATCATCTCGACTATTTTTTGCAGACTCAACAGTTGAAAAAAGTATCTCTTTCATATTTTGCCCCATCTCTGTTACTTCTTTAACTGCTGAAATCTCTTCAAGAGAACGTATATTAATTTCAATAGATTTCTTATTAAGATTTTCTGATATTGACAAATTTTTTATGCTGACTTGCTTAGCATCATTTATAGCATCATGAACTTTTGCAATAAATGCATCAATCCACTTTCCTGCAACAGATAATTCATCACTTTTAGAAAAGTTAAGTCTTTTTGTTAAATCACCATCATCACTTGCTATATCTTTAGCTCTATTTGATAAAACACGTAGAGGTTTCAAAAGCTCTTTTTCAAAAAATATTGAAAAACCTATAATTGCTAAAATAGATGCAATTATCATACTTGTAATAATAATAGTTTTAAAAGTATTAATTTCTTGATCAATTGTATCTAATGATAATTCAAGCTCCATTACACCTAAAACATCACCTACATTTGAATTTGTATGACAAGAAAGACACTCTTTCGTAGCAATAAGAGGTTTTAACTGTTTTAATATATGTTCTTCATTTTCAATCTCTAAAATAACCTCTTTACCTGTTTTAAATACTTTTTGAATCTGTTTATTCTTTGTAAATGACTCATTTAAACCAAAAAAATCTATAACTTTTTTTGATTTTGATACATCTATTTTTTTTATTCCTTTTATCTTTTTTATTTTATTTAATGTATCATTAACTACAGCAGGATCACCAAAATTCATACTAGTTCTTATAGAGACAAATATTGAATCACTTAGAGTACTCATAGAATTACTTGCAGAATTTTTTATTATTGAGTTAAAACTATAAAAAATATATAAAGAAAGTGTTACTGTTCCTATGGCAAAAAATGTCAAAAGTGTAAATATAAACTTTGATTTTATTGTTTTAAGCATAATCTACTCCTCTATAGATTAAATGGCTAACTTCAAGATATCATATTTAAATTTAAGTTATCTTTATTGTATGAATATTATCTATTCTTAGTACTCTTTATATAGATACAAAATTTAAAATCTTTTTCTTCTACGAGTTATCCGCCACATTAACCATAAAAGTGCTAAACCAGCTGCTATAGCTCCTAAAACCTGTACCCAAGCACCTATTCTCATAGTTTTATTTAAAATATCTTTATGCATTTTATTATCAATATCAACCCCTGCAGTCTCAGCAACATGATGCATTAAAGATACTGCCAAATCATCATTTGGAATAGTTTTATGACAACTCATACAGACACCACGTCTATCAAGTTTTGCTCTAGTCTCATTATCAAGAGGTCCTGAAAGTTTAAAATGAGTTCCTACCGACTGCAATTGTGTACCATTCTCATCTACAAACCTGCTCCAATCTATAGTTAAATTATCTATTTTTGGCTTTTGTATTGTAAATTTTTTAGGTATCACTTTACCATCTGCTGTCATTAAATCTACAATCAAATCTTCGTCTAAATCACTCATATACTTTCCACCGCCTATGCCATACCCAAGAGCTGCAGGATTAGCATGACAACTTTCACAACTTCTCGCCTCTTTTTGTACAGTATGAGAATGTACAGGAGACATATCTATGCCCAGTTGACCTGATTTACCAGCACCTTCAACATTAGGAATTTTAAATATATGATTTTGCAGCAGTGCTTTTCCATCTTTTCCAATAACAGTTACCGTAGTTTGACATCCAGGTATAGTAGGCGAAATACGACCTTCACCATTTTGACTTAAAGGTGGATTTTCCCAGCGTAAAAAACTCCTTGTTTCACTAACTTTACCCTCTATCAAATGCTCTTTAAGAGTGCCTCTCATTGTAGCAGTTACACCGTGTATATCATGGTCATGTGCTGCTGCAAGCCAGTCAGTATGTTTTTCACCTTTTGAGTAATCGATCTTAATATGACATCCATAACACTGTGGTGCCCATGTATCGTGACAAGTATAACACTCCAATCTGTCGTTATGTTTTTTGATTTCATCCATTGCAACCAGACCCTCTTTTGAAATCTTTCCTTCTGATTTCAAAAGTTTAAGAGGTTTTAAACGTATATCTTTACCACTTGCTAAATGAACAATAATCTCATTGCCATCTTTTACAACATTTTGATAAGGGTTTCCTCTTGCTGTAATTAAATAACCATCTTTAGGGTTATACGTAGTACCTTTTTTCAGATAGTCGGCTAAAGTTTTTGTAACACCTCTTGGTTTACCAGATGCTGGTTTTGTATCAAACTCATCACTATACCCTAATGGAAGCTCCCAAGGATACCTTCTTGTTGTTCCATGACAATCTTGACACTCTATCTCTACAGGTGCAAGTGTAGAACCTGCTAAAAATCCATCACCGTGAAGATCGTTTGATGTATGACAATCCTGACACAGCATACCTTTTTTATAATGAACATCTTCTTTTAAATGTAAGTAATGCTTTGTATGTAGTTTTGGCTGATTATTACCTTCTTTATCGTATGTAGGAGTGTAAGCTGTCTCCATAATGCCTTGATAACTTACACCTATACGCTTACCTCTGTTGTGACAAGTAGTACAAGTTTCAACAGGTACACCGGTATAGCTTAAATTATGAACTGTTACTTTTGCATTTCGTGATGACTGAATTTGGTGAACCAGCATATGTCCTGGTTCATCTTTTCGTATAGTTGGATCATTACCTTCATAGTAGCCATTGTTTGAATATGGAATATGACAACTAGAGCAACCTATTCCTCTAAAATCACCTCGTTTTTGCCGACCTTTGCTTCCTGTATGACAACGTAAACACTCCTGTCTTAGATATGTAAAAACAGCAAGTTGTGGATTCTTTTCAACCTCTTCAGCTGTTGGAGCCTTTGGGAGCTCTTTCATCTTTTCAGGATATACTTGAGGATTTAAATTATGTAGTTTTTGCATATATTTTTTATAGGCTATTGTTCCAAGCCTTTTGTGAGGATCATCAGGATTTTTCGTAAAGTAATTGCCTATATCGTGCTTATAACCATTTATTCCGCCAAACCCCCAAAGAGTTCCCTGAATCTTACCCTGCTCAGTCATCATCAAACTATTCATCTGCGCCATTACCTGCTCTTTATGGCACATACCACAACTGTTTTTATTTATCCAGGGACTTCCAGGATCAGGGTAAAACTCTTTAGGTCCGGAATGTGTTTTAAAATATGCTATTGTTCCACTATGAGCTTGTAACTTTGTTACCGCTTCAGGGTTCCCACCATGACATACAATACAACTATTGCCTTCTGCTCCAGCCTCTTTTGCCTTTTTAGCAATTGCTTTTGCCATTTTGGTATGAGGTTCTCTTATATCCTCTATTCCTTTATGACACTTCAAACAACTGTTTGCATAAGATGCAGAAATAATAAATATAACTAATAAAATATGTCGGATCATAGCAGCTCCTTTGATAATAAATCCTATCATAAATAGGATCAGAAACTGCTAAAAACTATATTAACTACATCTCATTACACGTCTAGCACAAGATCCTCGATCATTCTCACCAAGCTCAAAACAGACTTTATCACCTTCATTAAGATCAAAAAGATCTACATCCACAAGATCACTATAATGAAAAAATAGATTTTCCCCTCCATTTTCAGGACGAATAAATCCATAACCCTCTTTAATAGCTTGAACAGTTCCGCTAAGTGAAGATTTTGACCTACTCTTATCAAGTGATGAAGCATAATTGGTTGCAGATAAAAATAGATCATTTATCAAAGGATCAGACTTTCTGGCTCTATCTTCAATTAAAACATTCATTAAAATAGGGTAATTTGCCTCATTTAGCAAAGTTTGTGCCGTACGTGTCTGACGCTTATTGCCATGGTTGTCAGTATATTGAAAATCCCATCCTAAAACACAAACCCTTGTACCTAATGTATTTAGTTTGCGAACAAGCGGTAAATAGTCACCATCACCTGCAATCAAAACTACCACATCAAACCGTTTATGAATGGCAAGTTCAAGTGCTTCAAGAGCTAGCCAAACATCAATCCCTTTTTCCCCTCCGGTAGAAAGAGGTAAAAAGTGTGAAACTATTCCTTCTCGCATTAAGACTTCATCAAATTGTCTCTCACGAAAAAGTGCATTTCTCTGTTGTGCCTCTAATGCACTCAGTCTTCCTCTAAAGTAGTGTGCATCAACAATTCTACAACGTTCAGAAGAGACACCTTCAGCTTTTGATATTTCGTGCACAATAAACCGATGCAACCCTGAAACACTTATTCTGCTCTTTCTAGGGTGTTCATACATATAGTAGTTACTTACATGAGAAAAATAGTTACCATCATAAAATATACCTATACGAAGAAGTTTGCTTTTTTCATTTGTATAATCAATCATTTGTATCCTTAAATTGAAAGGTAATTTGTAAGTATATCATTCCATCTTTTCAATTTAACTTCAAAAGATAACGCAGCATAAGCGGGTGAAGGTGAAGGTAAAAGAGAGGTCGGTAACTCTATACTTTTTGAAAAGTGTTTTTTAAAAAGCTGTTCTGCTTTTCTTCCGGTAAACAAAATTGCCTCTATATTTGGAAAATTTTTCAAAAGAGACTCTATATCGTTTGGTTTACTCTTTTTTAGGTTTGAATCAGCAGAATTTTTACGCTCACAAGACTCTATAACATCCCATAAAGCAATATTGGAAGTTCTTAAAAGCTCCAGTCTCTCTTCAAGTGAATTTGCAGGTTTTTTAAATATAGCAGAAAGAATAGGCCAAAACTGGTTTCTAGGGTGTGCATAATAGAAGTTGTTTTCAAAAGATTTTATGCTTGGAAAAGATCCGAGTATTAGAATTTTTGAGTTTTCATCTATAATAGGATCAAATGAATGAACGGCAGGAGTTGTACCTGCCGTCAAGGATGTCGAAGAATTATTCGACTTCAGCATCGATGATGTCGTCATCTCCGCCTTTTTTAGCACTACTTCCAGCATCACCAGCTGCTTGTGCGCCACCCTGCTCTTTTTTATACATAGCTTCAGCAAGTTTATGGCTCACTTCAGTTAAAGCTTTAACTTTCTCTTCAATCTGCTCTTTAGTAGCACTCTCATCTTTTAGAACCTCTTTAAGAGCATCTACTGCTGCTTGAACTTTCTCTTTTTCAGCAGCATCAAGACTATCGCCAACTTCACTTAAGCTCTTTTCAGTCTGGTAAACTAGAGCATCTGCCTGGTTCTTAGTCTCAATTAACTCTTTTCGCTTGCGGTCTTCCTCTTTATGTGCTTCCGCATCACGAACCATTTTTTCAATCTCTTCTTCGCTAAGTCCTGAAGAACCAGTAATCTTGATCTCTTGAGACTTACCAGTCGCTTTATCTTTAGCGCTAACAGTCAAGATACCGTTCGCATCGATGTCAAAAGTAACCTCAATTTGAGGAACACCTCTTGGAGCTGGTGGAATACCTGCCAACTCAAACTGTCCAAGAGATTTGTTGTCTTTAGCCATTTCACGCTCACCCTGAACTACGTGAATAGTAACTGCCGGCTGATTATCTTCTGCTGTAGAGAAGACTTGAGACTTTTTAACTGGTATTGTTGTACCTTTTTCAATAACTTTGGTAGCAACACCACCAAGTGTCTCAATTCCAAGACTAAGAGGTGTAACGTCAAGCAATAGAACATCTTTAACATCACCTTTTAAGATACCACCTTGGATAGCCGCACCAATTGCAACAACTTCGTCAGGGTTAACAGACTTGTTCAACTCTTTTCCAAAGAAGTTTTTAACCTTCTCTTGAACAAGTGGAATACGAGTTGATCCACCAACCATAACAACTTCTTTAATCTCATCTTTGCTTAGACCAGCATCTTTAAGAACCTCTTCAATCTTAGTAATTGTCTGATCTACAAGATCCATAATTAGGCTCTCAAATTTTGCACGTGTAATTTTCATTACCAAGTGCTTAGGTCCGCTTGCATCAGCTGTAATGAATGGCAAGTTGATCTCAGTCTCTTGAGCCGCTGAAAGCTCTTTTTTAGCATTTTCAGCTGCCTCTTTAAGACGCTGCAATGCCATAACATCAGCTTTTAAATCTATTCCATTCTCTTTTTTAAACTCTTCAGCAACATAGTCGATAAGTCTGTTATCAAAATCGTCACCACCTAAGAATGCATCACCGCCTGTTGCAAGAACTTCAACAACATTATCACCAGTCTCTAGAACAGTTACGTCAAATGTACCACCACCAAGGTCATAAACACAGATCTTCTCTGCATCTTTTTTATCAAGACCATAAGCCAATGCCGCAGATGTTGGCTCGTTAATGATACGAAGTACATTCAATCCTGCAATTGTACCAGCCTCTTTTGTAGCTTTACGCTGAGAGTCATTGAAGTATGCAGGAACTGTAATAACTGCTTCTGTTACCTCTTCTCCAAGATAAGCTTCAGCATCCTCTTTTAATTTCATCAAAATTTTTGCTGAAATCTCTTGAGGTGTATAAATTTTCCCGTCAACTTCAATTGCACAAGCTCCATTTTTATCTACAACATCATATGGAAGACGTTTTTTAGCTTCCGCAGCTTTATCTTCATTACACATTAAGCCCATAATACGCTTAACAGAGTAGATAGTCTTTTTAGGGTTGGTTACCATCTGTCGCTTAGCAGGATCACCAACTAAAATTTCTCCTTTGTCTGTAAATGCTACAACAGATGGAGTAGTATTTTTACCCTCTTTATTTGTAATAATTTTTCCTTCTCCGCCTTCATATACTGCCATTGCAGAGTTTGTTGTTCCTAGGTCAATTCCTATAACTTTTCCCATTTAAATCTCCTTGTTAGATATATTTGTAATTTCTTTGAGTGTATTATACTCAACTTTAAAATCTTTTTCTGCTACTTAAGTAGCAAAACTATTTTAAACTAATATAGGACTAAAGTCCCATCCCCTATTAGGGGTCGAGACTTTAGTCTCACAATCTAATCTACTTAGCTACGCTAACCATTGCAGGACGTAACAACCGCTCTTTGTACATATAACCTTTTTGCAAAACTTGAACAATTTGACCGCTTTCATGCTCATCACTATCTACCTGCATAACAGCATCATGGAAGTTTGGATCAAATCCACCATCAATCTCTATAACTTTAATATGGTGTTTTTCAAAAGTCTTAACAAACTGTTCAAGTGTAAGCTGTACACCCTCTTTAAGTTTAGCAAGATGTTCACTATTCCCATCTTCTGTATCAGGAATAGATGACAATGCCAACTCCAATGAATCAATTACAGGAAGAAGATCACGTGCAAACTGCTCTTGGGCATATGCTACACTCTTCTCTTTCTCACGTTCCATTCGTTTTTTTATATTTTCAAACTCAGCATGCATACGAAGATATTTATCTTCCCATGCTTTGAGTTCATCTTTACATTTTTTCAGTTCACTCTCCTCTTCTGTTTCAGATGAATTAGCATCATCCAAAACATCTTCATTTGACTCTACACTCTCTTCCTCTTTAGTCTCAACTTCTTGGTTTTTCTCTTTATCAGCCATCACGCCTCCTTTCTACTGCTAAATATTTTAGTAAAATCATGATCTATAGCACCAATACAGAGCATCTTAGTTCGACGATCATCTATAACAGCTTCAGTACTTAATGCCATAAACCCTTTTGGCAAAAGCGGATCAAAATGTAAACCTGGAGTCAATTGTTCAACTACATCACCTTCAAGAAAAGATCGAACATATCTTTTTCCCCAGTTACTCTCTTGTCCAGCTACTTTTATTATTACCTCAGTATTTATAGCAGTTATCTCTTCATCATTTTTTGCTCTCATTTTATGATAAAGAGAGATCATACCAACATCACGAGCAATCTGTTTTATTTCATTAATATCATAACCAATCAAATCTTTTAAAAATGACTCCATCTGAGTATGATAACGAATAACATATTCGTCAGAGTCAAATATTAAAATCAAATATTTTTCCGCTACTCTCTCTATTGCTTTTAATTCATTCTCTTTTAACGGTTTGAGCAAAATATAAAGATCTTCTTCCTGAGCTTTTTCAACAAGATTCTCCATTGCACTACAGACAACTTCAAAATTGCGCAAATGTTTACGCCAATACATCTTCATAGTACTCTCTGTAGGAATCCTGCCACTGCTCTTATGAAGTTGGGCAAGCTCTCCCCGTTCAACCATTTTATTAAAGTAGTAACGGATCGTTGCCGGTGCGATATCGAACGGAAGTCTTCCCTTTAACATAGCAGAGCTTATTGGCTCATGTGTCTCCAGAAAAGTTTTTACTACCGTTTCAAGTATCTCTTCATATTTCTTTTTCATTTCACCATTTTAGCACTTATTTCTAAAAATGCCAAGAGGATTATATAACATTTAGTGTACTACTGTCAAGTATATTTATATCATAACTTGCATATAGTTTTTTACAACTAAACACTAAAGATTAATTTTGCAATAATGTAAATAATTAAATAACTTTGAATCTTTTAAATGTAAATCAGGAGAGAAATACTCCGGATAAAATCCGGAGTAATAAAAGTAGAAGAAAAAGAAGTTAATGCTTAATCACCATTAGGACCATCATGACAATCATAACAACTAACCATATGCCCAGCACTGAATGTCTTAGTTCCCCACTCCGTAGTAAATGTTCTTGCACTCATAGTTTTAGATAAAGGTGCACCTTTATAGTCACTACCGTGGCAGGCAGTACAACTTGAAGCACCACCATCTTCTGCAATATCACCATGTCCATCAACCCAAGCTTGTCCAACTGTATGCATTCCGTGTGGTCCTTTATTGCTTGTAAATGGTACTGTTGTGTGACAAGCTGTACACTCTCCTATAGTTCCTGCGTGTCCTTGTGCTTGAATGCTTTGAATATTATCTTCTGCTTTAGCACTTGGGTAGATTGCGTGTGTTGAACCGTGACAAGCTGAACACTGCATATTGCCGTGACCTGTGCTGTATCTGTATAGACTCTTTCCTGTCATTGGTGTATCTGGATTTGTTGCAAAGCGGTTATCTAGTGATGCTCTAAGAGTACCTGTTAGCATATCTGTTACTGCTTCTGTGTAACGCTCTCCATTTTGGTGACAGCTTTGGCAATTTGGTTCATCAAACCAACCTTCACGACTACTGCTTCCTACTGCACTCATTACACCGTGACAGCTTTGGCACTGCATTTTACTTGTACCATCAGGGTTTTTAGCATTTCCCATTGCACCTCTTAAACATTGAGTTGTTGCACCTGGGTGGCAAGTGTAGCAAGCATTTCTGTTTGTACTGTTATTTAGTGTAAGTCCTGTATCTGGGTCTGTAACATCTGCGTGTTTAGAGTGCAGTGCTTGGGTTAATGGTTTTATATCATCAACTCCAGTTCCTGGCAAAGCATTACTCTTATGACAAGATGCACAAAGTATAGGTGTTCCGCTATTGGCTGTTGCTTCCAAACCTTCTGCTTTATAGTTCCAACCTTTTGCGCTTAAAGAGCTATTATGTTCTGCTACAGCTGTTGGGTGTTTTTGATCGTGCAGTCTTAAAATGTTATATTTATAATCTTTCTCTGGATCACTCAAAT
>NZ_FOXB01000037.1 GCF_900115615.1 Hydrogenimonas thermophila
TCAAGTACACGACCACTGCTGTGAAGCATTAGAATCAAAGGATATATGAACTCAAATGGATCGTACCCATTTGGATGTTTAGCCAAGGGAATGTTTGTATTACAAAGGTGTTCAAGATTCATACCTTTTAGGTATTCACCAAATATTGCTACACCTGCTCTTGGTGTTAATTTCTCATTTGTTGTTTCAATATCAAAGCTTAATATAGTTTGTGGCATAATTTCCTTCCGTGTTTGAAAAAGTTACACCCATTGGGTGAAAGTTTTAGGTGTAACTTTTTCGTTTGTAAATACCTAATTATAGAGCAATTTGGCTTGTTGTCTAATTTGGTATGGATTTATTGGGGGTTATTTCTCACCATCTTTAGCATTTAAAAATTGGAACAAGAATTGTTCAAAAACTTTCTAAAATGGTGATACCATAAAATGGATAAAACTATATAACAAAAATAGAAAAGAGGAATTAAAACGCTATAAAAATAGTATCCTCTTAAATATAAATAAACCTCATCTCTTTAGTGCAATTGATTCAACTAGTGGTGATAGCTTTCTTCTTATGAATGATGTAAATGCTAAAAATATTGATATATTTTTAAATGAACTTCAAAAAGAGTTTCCTAATAACTACCTATTAATCATTATTTAGGACAATGCTCTTTTTTCTAGTCAAACTATCTTAAAAGAGACAATATGACCTTAGCATTTTTACCATCATACTCACCACAACTAAACCAAACTGAACATTTTTTTAAAGAGATAATGTCAAGTGCTATCAAATCTTAACAGCATATGACTGGACTATTGCACAGTGGAAATGGTTATTTGGCAAAGTACAAAAAAATGTTGTTATATGATCTGTTGGAATTTGAGAAATATTTTGATTTTATTGGAGTTTAGTATAATCATTTTTCAAAGTGTGATAGAATATATAACTATTTTTCAAAAAAGATAACTATTTTTCAAGGAATTAGCGTGAAGTATAGTGCAGAAGGTTATGAAGCTATCATACAAAAATACAATCTTAATGTCATACCCAACTGGCACCGTTCATTCATTTGGAAAGAGAGCCAAACACATCACAAACAAAAGAGTAATGACTACATTAAAGAGATATTTCCTGCCAAGTACAAACCAGGTAAAAGTATAGGGGAACAATTGGAGTTTGCATTCAAGTATGATGGTATAAATCTATCTATACTTTCACAAATATTTTCTGTTATTGATACAAATGATCTGATTGAATACATTAAATCTAAAAGAACAGGTAAATATGCAAGACGCATCTGGTTTCTTTATGAGTTCCTGACAGGTAAAAAGCTACCTATAGACGATCTAAAACAGGGAAACTATATTGACCTACTTGAGGTTGATCAATACTATACACTCTCAAAAGGCACATCTGTTAAAAGACAAAGAGTACGAAACAATCTACTAGGGACAAAAGCATTCTGCCCTATAGTTCGTAAAACAGAGACTCTAAAAAATATGGAAAATGAAGATCTGGCACAAGTATGTAAAGAGTTGATTGTGAATTATCCTCCTGAGATTTTAAGAAAAGCTCTTGCATATCTTTATACCAAAGAAACTAAATCTTCATTTTTCATAGAACATGAAGAACCGAACAACACACGTACCGAAAGATTTGTTGCACTACTTCAAGAGGCACAAGAAGATGACTTTTGCCAAAAAGAGAGATTGATTGAACTTCAAAACCGAATTGTAGATAAAAGATTTGCAGATAAAGATTATCGTAAAAATCAAAATTATGTCGGTGAGACGCTCTTACATGGAAGAGAGAAGATCCACTATATTTCACCAAAACCTAAAGAGTTAGAAGAGTTAATGGAAGGGTTAATCTTATGCCATCATCGCATGATTGAAGGTAATGTAAATCCCATTATACACGCATCCGTCATAGCATACGGCTTTGTCTTCCTGCACCCATTTGAAGATGGAAATGGAAGAATTCATCGCTTTTTGATTCACAATATACTTGCAATAAGAGGTTTTACTCCAAGAGGCATAATGTTCCCAGTTTCTGCTGTTATGTTAAAGAAAAGTCTCTCTTACGATCAATCATTAGAGGCTTTTTCATCTAAACTTATACCACTAATTGATTATACTCTTGATGAAGATGGCATTATGAAAGTTTCATCAGATACAGCACATTGGTATAGATATATGGATCTTACACAACAAAGCGAAGCACTTTATAGCTTTGTAAAAGAAACTATAGAAAATGAATTACCAAATGAACTACTCTTCTTATCGGCTTATAATAAAACAAAAGAAGCTATGAAAGAGATTATTGATATGCCTGATCGTATGATTGATCTCTTTATTCGCTTTACGCTCCAAAATCATGGAAAACTCTCTAAAAAGAAAAGATACAAATACTTTGATAAACTAACAGATCAAGAGATAGAGAAATTGCAAAAAGTTCTAATAGACCAAAATCTCCACCATTTTCATACAAAATAGTTTTTCAAAAACACTTGAATCACTCGTCCATGTCTTAACAAATAGGCAACATGATCGACTGCATCATAAACATCGGAATGGCTCCAACCTAAACTTAGTAAAGATTCGATCTCTTCATCATTAAATGTTTGAGGTGAAAAGATCGCCTTTACTGCATTTTTTGCTAAAGCTTTGTGACGATCATCTAATGGAATTGCCTCAATATCACTCATCGACTCTTCAATCTCATCTTTAGTGTAGCCTTTAGATAAAAGGAGTTTGGTATTAAATAGTTGGCAATAGCTAAATCCCTCTCTTTTTGCAATATAGAGACGCAAAAATGCAAATAGATTAGGATCTATGCTTTTATGATTTGAGAGATAAACAATTTCATCAAAAAAGATTTTAAATCGTTCTGGATTGACTACTGCAAAGATCTCAAAGTGTGGCGGTACAGTGCCAAATTGGATCTTTACTTCTTCAATCAACTTTTTTGATAATTCAGATGCTTGAATAGATATAGACATAATTACTCCTTTACTAGACTTATTGGTCTAGTAACATTATAGGAAGATTAGCCTTATATACTCATTAGACTTATTGGTCTAATTAATGTAAAGTTTTATAAAGTTTCATATGATCTAAAAGAGATTTTATATGAGCATCGAAGGATTCTAAAGATGATAAAGATGGAGATAGTGAGAGTTCTCCCCAAGTAGATGTGATGAAAAACCTTGCCATCTTGTCTGTATCAAAAGAGTGAAACTCACCTTTTTCAATACCTTGTACAAAAAGAGTTGAGAGGTTCTCTACAAAATGGTTAAAGGCTTCATTTAAAACTTTTTCAAATTTGCTATCTAATGGTGCCATCTCTACAATCAAACGATGAAGAGGACAACCATTCTGAATGAGTAAATCGTGGCTCTTCATCTTTTCAAAGACTCTCTCTAAACATTGAGTTACAGACTCCCCATCATTAAGTGTAAAATCAAAAAACTGCTCCAATTTAGGAATAATTCTCTCTTTTACAACAGATAAGACAAGCTCTTTTTTAGATGGAAAAAAGTGATACAAACTCCCCTTTGGTACACCAGCCTCTTTTAAAATAGCATTGACTGAAGCACCGTGATAACCTTTTTTGTAAACCTCTAAAAAAGCTGTATCAAGAAGTTTATTGCGTGTATCATTGTCTTGTAGTAGATTATCTTTCATATTCATTATATCTCTTTAACTGAATTAAAAAGAGTAATCATCTAAAATATCATATAGATGATCTCTATACATATTATTGTGTTTATCGACAATGTCAATAGCTTCTTGAAATTTATTTCTCTTATCCTCTAAAGGTAGTTCTACTTTTTTCAATAACGCCAATGATTTGTCAAGATGCATAGCACATTTATTTTCTATAGCTTCATCACTAATACCAAACATATCAATATAAACAACATAAGCTTCAAAAACATAAAAGTGTAGCTCCATCATGCCAAATTCATCCAAACCAGCCTTTTTAGCCTGAGTTAAAACTCTATTGACATCTTTTGCAACTATAAGCTTTGGTGGAGTACTTTCAAATCTATCATATGTTAATCTCTCAAGATCATTTAAATATGGCTCTATATTTGCACCAAAAAGACGTTGTTCTAAAAAACGTTTTGTCTCATTTGAAAATCTATAAAGATCGCCAATCAGTTTCTCCTGCTCCCTTGGTGACAACAATGCAAATTTACTTTTTATATCTTTAAGCGTAACCTTTGCCATCTACTCTTCCTTACTTTTAATGAAGTCCATTTTCAGCTCTTAATCTTCTCATTGTTTAAAACTCCCCTCTTTCTGCTCTCTATAACTCTCAATATCAAGACTTACCAGATTGGAATCTTTACCATCTTTGTTATAGACAAAGTGAATCGATTTGACAAAAGGCTCTATAACGTGGATCTTCTGTTTTGGGGTAACAACTAAAAGTTGCAGATCAAGCTTTTTAAACAGCTCCAAAGCATAACGGGCGCTTGTGTCACTTCCTTTACCAAATGCCTCATCGATCATTGCAAACCTGAAGGTTCGGCTCTTTACATTGGTGTCGATCAGACCAAACTGATAAGCAAGAGCCGATGCAAGAACAGTATAGGCAAGTTTCTCTTTCTGTCCACCACTTTTACCGGCACTATCGGCATAATACTCTTTTACCGTTTCATCACTCACATAACGCTCAACTGCCCCAAAAGTGAACCAGTTACGTACATCTATCACCTTTTTACGCCACTTAGCATCGATATCAACAAACCCCTTACGACCGGCAAAACGCTCTATAAGATCCTTCATCATTATAAATTTCTCTTCACTAAAACCACTCTCATCATCTCTATCTATAGCACCGGTTGTCATCATTTTAAGCTCAGATCTAAAGGCTGAGATCTCTGTATCTTTGGTTGGTTCGGCAAGTAGTTCTATGTAGGTGTCGGGGTTATACTCTATAAGCTTCAATGCACCGTTGATCATACTAATCTTTTGGGTAATCTCTTTACGTGCCATATCAAGCCTAGCACTCAATTGTATAACCTGCGTTATTGTTCCCTCTTTAAATTTGTTTTTAAAATTCTTCTCAAATCTTGGCAAATCATCACTGCGTAACTTCTCATAACGGGCAAGATATGATGAGCTGGCATCAATGGAGGCATCCAACTCTTTAGCCTGATGGGTAAAGCGGTTAAGATAGTTCAACATACCCTTTTCTATGCTGTTTTGCAAAGACCTTCTTTGATCTTTGATAGACTCTATTCTGTTTTTAAGTATCTCTTTTGCCCTGTTTTCATTAGAGTTAATATTGACGAGATTGAGCTTATTCAACCCCTCCTCTTCTACAAAAGCAACAATACGCTCCAACTCCTCTTCAAGCTCATCTTTAAACTGCTCATACTTCAAATAGGCACTATCTCTCTTCTCTTTTAGTTGGCTGATTCTTGTATTTAACTCTCCAAGTTTCTGTTGCAATGTACTCAAACTCTTCTGTGCCTCTAAACGAGCCTCTTTTGTCTCTTTCAACTGTGCTTCAAGAACTTTGAGCTTATCGTTACTCTCTCTTAACCGTTTTTGCTCATCTTTCAGCTCTTCTATACGATGTGAAGGTGTATAGTAGTCTATTGTCTCAAAAATCTCAAAGCGTAAAACATCACGCAGAGTATCACGCCGATTTTCAAGGGTTTGTAGCTCTAACTTTGATGCTTTTATGCTCTCTTTAAGATAATCGATCTTTTCATGGATGGTGTTTAAATCCTCTTGCAGTTTCTCAATCTTTTCACGATTCTCCCAGCCAAGTACGAAACGCCTTTCATCATTAATATCATATCGATCATCCTTTTCGTGCCGACTTCCACTCTGACGCACCTGACCATGCTTTGTCAAAGCCTTCTTGTGTCGTCTGAAACAGGAGATATCTTCACACAATCGATAATCAAAATCGTAATACAACCGATGGCGAAGATAGTCATAAAATGGAGTATCAGACTTTACCTCCATCTGAGAGTAGAGCATTGTAGAGTCTTCAAAAAGAAGCGGTTCATACTCTTTAGATGTATCAATCTTTAGATAGACCAACCGACCATTTAAGTGATGGTTTTCAACATAGTCACTAATCTGCTCATAGTAGCGTGTATCTACCAAAAGCGATAGAGCAAAATTTCGTAAAACTCTTTCAATTGCTCCTCTAAAAGGTTTTGAAAGCGGTTTAAGCAGTTCTCCGGCAAATGGAAGATCTGACTCTTTTATCCCCAATGCATCACAAATCTGCTCACGAATCAAAGCACTATTTTGTGGGATGTTACTCTTTCTTGCCTTTAAATAGATAAGCTCTTTCTCTATCTCTTTAGCTCTCTCTTGTAAACGCTCGTAAGCTTTTCTGTCGCCAAAAAGGTTTGCCTCTACCTTCTCTCTCTTCTCTTGTACTTCAGTTAACTCCCCCTCAAACTCCTGTCTTAACGAAAGAAAAGTGTGTTCATTGCTTACACCTCTCTTACCAAGAGTTTTTAAAAGTTCACTATATCGTCGATGTTCTGCATGACGACTCTCTAACCTCTCACCCTCGATCTGCAACTCTTTCTCTATCCCTGCAAGCCGTCCACCACCGCTACGCTCTATATCTAACCTAAGATCACTCTCTTTACTAAAGAGCCGTTCAACCTCATCACCAGTCTGTTTCAACCGACTATTTAGCTTTGTTACCTCAATATCAAGAGCAGAGAGCTTCTCATCATAAATCGCTCCAGCCTCCTTTGCAAACCAGACACCAATCAACTTTGAGAGACGCTCCAAACCAAGCAGTTCATTTTGCTTTTTCTGATATTTGCCAATATTTTCACAAATAGGCTTTAAAAGTGCAATCTCCTCTTTTGCCTCTAAAACTGCATCGTGCGCACGTTTCAACTCTGAAAAACTGGCTATCAACTCATCGACACTCTTTTCAATCGGCTTTGCTTCCAACATATGCTCTCGTACAAAGTCTGTCAAATTCCCAACCGACTTCATAGAAACGGTCTGATAAAAGAGTTGCATAGCCTGATCGCCACGAATACCAAGCACTCGTCTTATATGTGAAAAGTAGTCTCTATAACTCTCAAAAAGCTCACAACCATCTTGTTTAAGCCGTTTTTTCAATGCACGAATATCTTTGAAAGGTGGAATAAAGTTATCTTCTATATTCAATTTATCTCGTGAGACAACATAAAAACGCTCTGGAGTTCTGTTACCTGGTTTAAGATATAAAAAGAGTGCCAATGTCAGCGACTCAAACAGACCCTCATTCTCAAATCGACCCAAAAGTACAGTAAAGTTGTTGTGATCACGCAAAGTTTTAGCTTTAAGTTGACCTAACGCCTCATCTTTCTCTGTTCTGTAAGCACCTGCTACATAGCTGTAAAGTGTCCTCTCACGACTCCCCGCACCTGCCGCTTTGTTGTAAACAATACGCCCAGGTGAAACCAGCAGTGTTGTCAAAGCATCAACAATAGTAGATTTACCGGATCCAATGTCACCTGTAAGCAGTGCATTGTCACCATCCATCTTCAGCATTACAACTTTCCGATCAAACGTCCCCCAGTTGTAAAGCTCAAAATGGATCAATCGAAACCCGCGTCGCTGTGCTTGGGCATCAAAGAGCGACTCCATCACAGCCCCTTCTCTTGCATCAATTTCTCATACTCAGCCATCTTTTTATCAAACTCAGCAAGCCAGTTTGCATCGACAAATGATTTAAGCACCGGTTGAATCTTATAACCCCCATCTGATAATCTTTTTAAAAAGCCCATCTCTACAACTTTGGAGATTGCCCCATCTATCTCTTTAAGTGCTTTTGCTTCATCGTTGTGTTCAGGAAGTGTGAGCATAAATCGATCAACAATCTCCTCTTTGGTGATGACAACATCACCCTCTGTCTCATCCTCTCTACGTGCAAACTCTCCACGCAAAAGTGCAAGCAGAAAAGAGACTTTAAAGCTAAGACTCTGTCTGCGCACAAGTTTTGGCAGATCACTCTCACCCTGTTTTAGATAGGCATATCCACCCTCATCATCAAGATAGACCTCAAGTCCAATCTTCTCAAAATAGCTCTCAATAGCACTAATATTTTGATTAAGATGCTCCCACACAATCGGCTGATCAGATCTATAAACAATCCCTTTGATCAATGCAATTGCCGCTAATGAAAAACCGCTCTCTTTCTCTTCCAAGCTCTTATCTCCAACTTTTTGTTTTAATACTTTTTCAGGTATTCAACTTATCCAATAATAGGGTTTTCTTCTTTGATGTGCAACTGATAATATGATAATCGTATCGTTATCAATAGTATAAAAAATGCTATATGGAAACTTGTGTAGTAAGCATCTTCTTATATTATTTTCAACTTCTGGATATAGCTTAGGAAATGTAATAATATTATCAATTGATGTTTGAATCTCTTTTTTAAATTTATCTCCAAGCTTTTCTTCTTGTAGATTATAGTACTCTTTACCATTTTCAATCTCTAAATAGGCTAATTCGAGTATTTTAAGTTTCATTTACCAAATACTTGATCATATGAAACCGTTTTAGCAGTTCCCTCTTTATATGCTTTGAATCTTTTTTGACTCTCTTTTATCCATATTTTCTCTATCTCTTCATCAGGTACATTGAGACTTTTTATTAAGTTTTCAATAACAATATATCTCTCTTCAGGTTTTAAATGTAAAGCCTCTTTTATAATATCAACTAAACTCATAGTTGTCCCCTTGTATCTATCTACCTAAATTATATCTAAAAATCACTATAAACTAATTTTCTATACTAACCTCTCTTACTCCCGTATAAACAGAATCTTTGGCACTCTTACCACCAACTTTCTACCGTCAACATCCTCTACCTCTAACTCCTCTTTAGCACTCTCATTTATATAGCCAATACTTAGCGTTGTAGCAAGTGAAAGGTAACCTACAATCTCAGCAACACCCTTGCTAACAGGATATGCATCAACTATCTCTTTCAAAGAGATTTGAGAGTGGTGCTGAAGTAGCTCTATGATATTTCTATGCAGTTGCGTCTCATCAACCCAAAACTTATCAAAAAGTGCTTCGGTAATATCTAAATCTATAGTATCCTCTTTCAACTCTGCATTGAAACTACCAACCTCCTGCGGTTCAAACATCCTCTTTTCAAGAGGCATTGCCACATCTATTCCAGGACGAGCAACGGTCATAAAATCTCTATTTTTAGGGTAGTGTTTCAGTGCAAGTGTACGCTTTTCAATACTGCTGATCAACTCTAAAACACGACGATTCTCAAGCCAGGCTCTCTCATCAATAAAACGGCGTAACTGCTCAATAAGACGATTTACCATAATCTGCACCTGATGAGCACTCACAACCAAATCATACTTAAAATTTGCAAGTTGACGATCTTTATCGGCTTCAGCAACCGATTCAATAGAGTATAGTTTCTCACCAAGCTCTTCAAGCTTCTCATTCTTCTCACTCGTTAAAAGCTCCCAAAATGCAAAGAAACTTTTACCCTGATCAGAGTTTTTGATCGCCTCTTCACTATCAAAAACAAAGTCAAGCACCTCTGACTTTGACTTAAAAGCAGTTGCTATCTTCTCTTTTGTCTCACGATTTAACGCTCGAAAGTTGTACTCAATATCGCTAAAATCGTAAAGAAGTCTTCGGCTAAGAGTTATAACTTCAGAGACAATCTCTTTAATCTGTGTCTCATCCACCACACCCTCTTCAGTGGCAATTTTCTCACGCTCTTGTTGAAGTTTGGCAATACGAGCATCAATAGAGGCAAGCCTCTCTTCTGTATCGAGCAGTGCCTCATACTCCAACTTCTCCAAAAGCTCAAAAATTAATGAAAACTTTGTTCCACTCCCTACAAACTCTTTTCTTTGAAGAGACTCTACAAACTCAAGCACCCTGTAAGTATCTGGAGTCAGCTCATAAAAGAGCTCCTCATTTTCATAATATCTACGCATATAGCCATACTCAGCTTTAACAAATGTATCTAAATAGTGCTTTGCTGTCTGTGGAAATGGATTGTTAAAACGTGAATTTAGATCAAACAGATGATCCTCCAATGACTGAAGAACCACTCTATGCGGGGCACGCCTACGGTTTTGAGCAATAAATAGTGCGTGCATCCACGAAAGTATCATTGCAAAATGGTCACTACCGATCAATCTAAGTGCCGGTTTGGAAGATTTTAGGGCTTTAAGGTAGTCGAATGTCATATAAGTTTTCCATTGTATTTATCTATATTATCAACTTTAGTAGTGATAGCGACATTGTGCTATCCAGATTTCATTTTCAACTACTTTATAAACTAATCGATGCTCTCTTGTTATACGACGAGACCAGTAACCAGACCAGTTATAACGTAATGGCTCTGGATCACCTATCCCATTAAATGGATCTCGTTTTATCTCTTTTATTAGAAGATTAATTCGTTTTAAAATCTTTTTGTCTTGCTGTTGCCAATAAAGATAGTCTTCCCAAGCTTGCTCTGCAAAAACAAGATTCATTCTTCTATTAACTCACGAACTGTACCATTTCCACGTTCAAGACTCTCTATCGCTTGATTGAGTCTATTTGCATTATTTATGCTTTGCATTAAGTGCATTGTCTCTTCATACGATTTAAAATCACTCAAAGAGAGCATAACAACCGGTTCTCTATTTTGACGTGTTACGATAACTGGTTCTCTATTTTGTACCACTCTATCCATAGTAGATGCAAAATTTTTTCTTGTTTCTGAAAATGTTAGAACAGTCATAACATCTCCTTTTTAAAAATATGTACATATTATAGTACATTTTTTAAAATATTAATCTTTTACTCATCAATAAATTTATATGCTATACTCTCTACAAAGTTCCCGCCTTATTTTTACACTATCTATTAACTCTCAAAAAAAGAGCAAGTAGTGCAGGAAGTAGCACTAAATCTAAGAGTAGTGCAATATTCAAAGCAATTACCGTCACTATTGCAAAATTTACATTTGGTACAAAGTCACTCAATGTAAAAACCAAAAAAGTAACCGATAAAATGAGTGTAGTTAAAATCATTGCACTTCCACTATGATTTATAACATAGTCAATGCTCTGTTCAAAACTTTTACTCTTTATAGCTGTAAAATATTTACTAAAAAAGTGTATCGTATCATCTACGGCAATGCCTAAAATAACTGATGCTGATATCGCTACACCTATATCTATATTAATTCCCAAATATCCCATAACTCCAGCTACTAAAACAATAGGTGCAACATTTGGAATAATAAAGAGCAAAACCATTTTAAGCCGTTTAAATATTAAAAGCATAGCTATTACAACTATAATAAGCGTAGAGGTAATAGATAAAATCAGAGTTTGAGTTATATTACTCTGCATATAGGCAAATATTGCCGTCTGCCCCTGCACGTTGGCACTATATTTTCCATTAGAACTCCACCACTTTTCTATCCATTTGATCATCTCAAGATCTTTGGATGTATCTTGCACATTGCTATATAGTGTAACTCTTAAAAAGCGTTCATTAACATCTATTTTGTCATTTATCTCCATACCTTGTGGCAGACTCATTGAGTAAAGAAGCAAATATTGGGCTATAAGATTTCTGTCATTGGGTATAGACTCTTTTGATTCACTGTTTAACACACTCTGCAATCTTTCAATAATATCTTTCAAAGAGGTACTAAACCTAACATTTGGAAAATGAGACATAAGCTCATCTTCAAAGAGAGAGACTCTTTTTAAAAAGTCAGGGTTTTTAACTCCATTCTTCTCTTTTGTGTCTATTACCACTTCATAAACCAAAGGTCCGGTAATACTTTTTTCAATAAAATCACTACCACTTCTTACAATAGTATCTTTACTAAAATATTTAATACTGTTACTATCGACTCTAATATCTTTAAGACCGTAACCAACTACGACAAATAGTAAGAGAAAAATCGCTACTATCTTTTTACTGTTTCTCTCTATAAAAGCACCATACCCTTTTATATTCAGCAAAGTTAGAAATTTAGGCAGTTTAACTCTGTAGTCATCTTTTAACATTAAAAGTATTGCCGGAGCCAGTGTTACGCTAAGAATAAGTGCTATCAATGCTCCGCTTGTTATTGCTATCCCCAAAGTTGAGATAGGTTCTATTTTGCTTATGCCAAGCGTTGCAAACCCCACTGCAGTTGTAAATGATGTCATAGCTATAGGAAGAAGATTTGTCTTTAACGCCATATAGACTGCCATTTTATTTCTCATATTTTTTGATCTATAATATACCCAAGCCAAAAAGAGATGCATAGAGTCGGCTATTGCAATTGCACTTATAAAAGATGGTATATTTACCGTAAAGTTATTTAACTTGTAGCCCAAAATCATCTGAATGCTCAAAACAAGCAAAAATGTAAATACAATTACAACCGAAGGTACTACAATCCCCATAAAATCTCTAAAAACAAGATAGAGCATAACAACAACAGCTATGACAGCAAATGGCATAAGCAAAAGAGCATCATGTTGAGAGATTGTAACCAGTGATGCAGTAATGGCAGGCGTACCCGATATGTAAAACTTATATCCTGTCATCTTTTCATATAAAGTTACTATCTCTTTAAGCTTCTTCATAACATAGATATTTACCTCTTCATCAACACCGGATGAAGAGGAAAGTTTTACAGCGATGAGTGCAGTTTTTCCATCTGCTGAGATAAGCCTGTTTAAAATAAGATTATCTTTTAATGCAATACTCTTTTTCTCTTGTAGATTATCAAGGTTGACAATAAAATCTTCAACAATCAAATCATCATCTTCACTTTTAATGTATTGATAGTTTGTAAGAGCGTCAACTCTCTCAACGCCATCAATCTTTTGAAACTCTTCAGTAAGATCTAAAATAGTCTTAATCGCTTTTTTGTTAAAGATTCCTTTTGGATCTTTAAAAGCTACTACAAAAGTATCATCACCGCTGAATCTGTCTCTAAAATTGTCATAATCTTTCAGTATCTTTGAATCTTTATCGAACCAAATGCGATAGTTTCCCTCATATCCCAAATTTTTCAAAGATATTGAAAATATCATCACTATAAGTGACACAAAAATCACAATTTTATATCTGTTTCTATCTAAAAAATCTATGTAACTTTGCATAGTTGATCCCTTAAAAAGTGTAAGTAATGCCAACCATTACACGCCTATGGTCGGTAAGTTTTGACAAAAACCCATCTTTAGCAGGATAAATACTCAAAAATTCAGATGATAGAATGAACCTCTCTTTTATTCTGCTTTTTGCTTTAATTTTAAAAACCTTTTCACCACTTTGTAAATCATATAAAAGACCGCTCTCTATAACACTGCTCTCTACATCATTAAAATTTAACCTAAAAGCTAAAAATATATCATTGTTATAAATTTCAGAGATATCTACCCCTTCAATCTTTTCATTGCCAAAATAGATATATCTGTAATATTCACCATATAGATTCAAGTCAGCTCCAGACAGATCAAACAAACCTCTCTCTACTCCAAAAGAGATTTGAGCATAATCAGCTATATTGGGATCATCTATCACATCGCTGTATGCACTCTCTACCTTATAGATATAATCTTCATAAACAATATTTGATAAAAAGATAATCTTCTTTACTCTATAGGCAAATTGAGATACTGTTGTTTGATTAATAGGAGTAAAATATCTTTTATTGTCATATCCATACCAAAAGATAATCTTATTTTCACTCTCTAAAAAGCTATTTGTAACAAAGCTGTATAAAAAATAGAGAGATGGAGTCCACCTTGACTTTTCAGTCGATAGATGTTTGCTGTAGTCTGTTATAAATGGATAGTTCAAATCATTTTCATAAAACTTGATTCCTGCTTCAAAACTATCTTCATTGCTATATTTGACTGCAGACAAAGCCCAAGAACCAATTTTCTTACTACTGTCAAATATATCATTCAAATAATTTTTGGTATTAAATATATCAGATATATTGTATCCTTCTAACTCACCCCAATAGTTGATCTGTTTACCTAAATCAACCCTGTAATCATCAAACTCTTTTGATAGATAGAGTTCATTTATACTTATATATCTTCTTCTACTGTACTCATTGCTATATAAATACTCCAAATTCATTAGAGCTTCAAAATCACTCTTTTTTAATTTCAACTCAGTAAAACCGCTCAAAACAGTTTCACTCTTATGACTGCTGTAAAAAAATTGATTTAAAGAGATTTCTGATCTGCTTTCATATCCATAAAGAGTAGAAGATAAGATCAAAAAATAAACCAGATAATTAAACCGGGTCATTTCAAAGCTCTTTTAAAGAAGTCTCTTATTTTTAACCCTGCATTGATCCTATCTTTATCCCAAATGAGTATGGTACTCTTTCTGTTTTGAACATTTTGCATATATATCTTTTTTATACGATAGACCCCATCTATCTTTACATACTCTAAAAATGAGACCTTTTTTAATAATCTTCCACGTTTATCATAATATTTGCCAAATTTGGCAAGGTAACTCTTTGGATCGATAAATATTATCTGCTTTGAGTATCCGCTGTTCTTATCTTTTGGTATTCTCACAACTTTTAAATATCTTTTACCATTCATTTCTACATCTTCAACATCTGCCTCATATGTGTAGTTTTTATAATTCTGCGAAGATATATCTTCATAACTAAATTCACTCCCCATAAAAGAGCCTGTTCTATTTCTTGAACTTATCCTTTTTACTCTCTTTAAAGATGGAAGATAGAGCCACTGTTTATCATCTTTTCCTATAATCTCATAACTCAAAAGCTTTGTACCTTTTAGATCAAGAGGAAACAAAAATGTTATAAGAGATTTGTCACCATCGCTACCTTCAAGCTTGTCAATCTGCAATTTCCTTATATTTTCATCTCCAGAACTATTTTTTAAAACCATAGTAACTTCTGATACACTGCTTTTATATCCGCTCAACTTATCGTAAGATTTTTTTGCAACTTCCAGTCCACTTTGTGCAAAAAGAGTTACACCAAACAGAATTGTAAATAGACATTTTTTCAACATACTCAATTCCTTTTAATTTTGAAGTTAACAATGTTAACATATAAAGTTAACAGTGTCAACATTTAGACTATTCTGTTATAATTCAAAAATAAGTACCTAATAGGAAAATCTTAAATGAAAAAAAGCAAATATCATCACGGAAATTTAAAAGATGAACTTCTAAATATTGCTTTTGAGTTTATACATAAAAATGGCGTAGAGAATTTAACTCTTAAAATATTGGCAGAAGAGACAGGAACATCACGAAGTGCGATATATAGACACTTTTCATCAAAAGATGAGCTAATTGAGACTATTATAGAAAAAGGTTTTGAAGAGTTTGATAATGCTGTATCGCCAATTTTAAAAGATATAGAAAAACCTTTGGCAGATAGATTTTATCTTAGTGGGAAAAAATATATTGAGTTTGCAATAGAAAACAGAAATCTTTATACTCTGCTTTTTGGTAAAAAATATGCAGATATAAGAGAGAGAATTGTAGATATAAAAGATGATGACTGCAGTGGTTTTGGCACTCTTAAATTGGCAATAGAAGAGGGGCAAAAGAGCGGTATTATAAAAAATGATGATAGCTATAAACAGGCCATAGTTATATGGTCGTCACTTCACGGTCTTGCATCTTTGATCATTAATGGATTTATGAATGTAGAAGAGATTTATGAAGAGGTTTATAATGATATGTTTAAAACCCTGCTTGCTGGAATTGTGACCAACAGAGTAAAACTTATATCTTCTATTCCATTTTTAAATAGAGCTTTAGAGCCAAAACTATAGCAAGCTTTGAAACGAGTTAGCCTTGTATAATCACTACTGTTCTTATCAATAGCAAGAATTAGTTACTCAATTTGCCAATTTTTACCTTCGATAACTACCCATTTATTATCATTGCTTTTATAAAGAGGATTCCAATATGTAGCAGTACTTTTTTACAAAAAATTATAACACGATAATTTATTTATATTTGATATAAACTTATCTATCAAACCACCAATGAACACTCCCCATTGAATGGCTCCAAAAATATAAAATATTATAAAACCAAATATTATTGATAAATCCAAAAATTGAATTATTCTTTCAGATATAAAAGATATTGGCAAACTACCTATTACCATAAAAATATACATACCTTTTATATCATTAGAAAAAAATAGAAATATAAACAATACATATAAATTCCAAAATATGAATAACCATACTCTATAAGACAATTTATTTCCATTGAAGTAATGACCAACTCTTGTCATAGGTACTTACAGTCTCCACAAAATCTTTTACCTTCTTTTTGAACTATCCGGAATTTCCGGATAGTTGAATCTTTTTCTAACTCACCTTCTGTGTAAATATTTTTTATATGTTCATTAATAGTTTTTACACTTTTATCAAAAAGCTCTGCCATCTGCTTTTGGCTCAACCAAACGGTCTCTTTCTCAACAGTAGTTTCTAAAACTAAACTTCCATCTTCATAAATGGCAACATCACTCATAGCTCCCCCTCATCTAAAAAGCTAAAATAGCTCTCTTTGGTCAAAATTACGTGATCGATCAGTTCAATTCCTATAATTTTACTCACCTCTTTAATGCGTTGAGTGACACGGCGATCTTCGTGGCTGGGGAAACATTGACCACTGGGGTGGTTGTGGGCTATTATGATGCCGGCGGCTCGATCGGTAATGGCATCGGCAAAGAGTTCACGGGGATGTACAAGACTTTGGTTGAGTGTTCCTACAGTTACAACACGCTTTTCGATGATGTGTGAAGCACCTGTAAGTGTAATGGAGAGAAAAAATTCTTGCTTTTTATTGGTATATTCATATAGTTCACGCCAAACATCTTCAGCGCAGGTGATTTTGACATTCTGTTTAATAAGATATCGACGGCTCAGCTCCACGGCAGAGAGAATCTGCATCGCCTTGGCAGGACCTAAACCACGTATATTCATCAACTTTTCAAGAGTGAGATTTTCAAAATCATTTTCAAAGAGTTTTACTATATCTTTTGCAAGTGCAATTACATCTCTATCTTTTGTTCCACTGCCAAGCAGTACGGCAAGCAGTTCATAATCTTTAAGTGCTGTAACCCCTTTTGCTTTTAACTTTTCTCTTGGCTTATCTTTTTCATAAAGTTCAGTTAAACGCTTCATCCATCATCCGTTTAAGAATCCCATAGACTTTCCATCACTTTCAAAACTTCCACCCTGCTCTTTTTTAATCTCAGCAATAAAATCATCAGTTGTAAATAACGGCTCATCTTTCACTGCAACACGGTAAGCCGTATTTTTTATGATCAGATTGATCTGTCCGCCTGTTAGGTTAAACTCTGCCAACTTCTCTATATCAAAATCTTTGGCATATGGTGCATTTTCAGGCAATAGCATCTTCCAAAGCTCAACTCTCTGTTCACGGTTTGGCTTCTTAAAGGCGATCTTATAGTTAAATCGGCGTGAAAATGCTGTATCAAGATTTTCAAGCAGGTTGGTTGTAGCGATCAAAATTCCTTCAAACTGCTCGATCTGCTCTAAAAATATATTTTGCATCTGGTTGTGCATCTTGTCAGCAGAACTTCCGTGTCCAGTGCTTCGACTGCTTAAAAACTGATCGGCTTCATTTAGAAGTAGTACCGGTTCACTTTTAGACTTCCCTGCCAACTCTTTGAAGGTGTCAAAAATTTTGCGCACATTCTTTTCACTCTCTCCAACATACATAGAAAGAATTTTTGAGCAGTCAAAACTAAGCACCTGCTTTTTCAAAGATTTGGCAAGTGAAAGTGCCGTCATCGTCTTACCGGTGCCTGGAGGACCATAAAAAATTATACGTGCATCTATAGATTTGGTTTTACTCTTTATGCCCCACGCTTTGAGACGCTGTGCTACACGTTTATCCATCTGTTGTAACAATCTATCAAGTATTTCACGTGTTTGCGGATGCAAAACAACATCATCAAGCGTTGTTTTAGGATCAATCAGTTCAAAAATCTCCTGATCTTTAACCAGCATATCCAACTTAAGCTTTGTAGTCTTTTTCTTCTTCTGAGGGTGGATGATATCGTGCAAGATCTCTTCATTTATAAAAAAGGATCGAGTAATCCCTCCAAATGGGTTTAACATCTCATCATAGTCAATAATCTCATCTGAAACAAGTTTTGCACCCTCTTCAAGCAGAGCGCGATTTTTAAAACGGTCATACTCATCAAAGCTGATCAGATCAATCAATGTATTCATATCGCGCAGATTTCCATCTCCGCCTGCATACTCCTCTTTTAGCAGAGCCAAAAATATTAACTGCTCTTTTGGCTCAAGCTCCTTCTCTTTAAAAAACTCTTCTATTACAATCGGCTCTTTTGTAACGGCAACCCGCTCTTCGATCCTCTTTTCCAAAAGCCCAAGTTTATTTTGTAAACGACTCACGCTTGGACTAGCGGCATTAAAGTTATGACGTGCTGAACCCATTTTAGTGTAAAGATCAATCCGTAAAAACTGATCTTGCAAATACTCAAGATGATCAGTATATGGCGTAACTTCAGGCAATACCAGATCAAGATTTCCATTTTCAAGCAATTTTAAAAACGAAACACTAAGACTTACACTTGTATGTAAAAGCTCCAGTGATGAAAGCTCACCAAGCTTTATGGCATGAAAACTGTTTTGCATCAGCCATCCCAACTCAAACAGATTTTTAATCTTATCTAAGTGCAAAACATAGCCATAAGCTTCATCTCCGTAAAGCTCCATCAAAAGATCAATAACACCTACCTCTTCACTTCCTTCTATGTAACGGCGTGTCATCGATCTCAATATCTTTGCCTCATCTTCTGAACATTTGAGATGCTCATATATCTCTGTTTTAGTTACATCCTCTTTTTGTAAAAATTCGATCAAGTATTTCATAGTACCCTTAATTACGAAAAATTTATGGTACATTATAGCGAAGAATTTTCAATCAAATTAATTGCTCCACTCATCGCTTATTCGCTCTGCTTGTTTTAAGACAGTTTCAATCGCCTGAGGAGTTTTATCTGGTGGATATTTATATCTTCTAAGTAAAACTCTAATTCTATTTTTGATTTTTGCTCTTATATTTTCTCTATATTTCCAATCAATAGTTACATTTTTTCTAAGGGTTTCAGTAAGTTCAATTGCTATTTTTTTAAGTGTTTCATCTCCAAGCTCTCTAACTGCTGATTCATTAAGTGCTAACGCTTCATAAAAGGCTATCTCATCATCATTCAATCCTAAACCTTTTCCTTTTTGAAGTTCAGCTCTAAAATCTTTAGCCATTGCAATCAATTCTTCAATCACTTGTGCAGTCTCTATTGTGCGGTTGTGATATCTATTTAAGATAGTTTGCAACTTTTCGGAAAATTTTTGCTCTCTAACAATGCTTGTCTTACTCTTAGATTTAATCTCATTTTTTAGTAGCCTTTCAAGCAGTTCAACAGCTAAATTTTTGTATTTCATTTGTGATACTTCTTCTAAAAATTCATCTGACAATATTGAAATATTAGGTTTATCAAGACCTACTAAATCAAAAATATCTTCTATACCTTCTACTTTTATAGAGTTATCAATAATATGTTTTATTGATTTGTTAGTTCTTCTCTCTTTGTTTGAATGAGATTTTATCAAGATACTTTTTACTGCTTGAAAGAAAGCTACCTCTTCTTTATATTTCAAAGCCTTCTCAAGAGTAGAACATAAACTATATGCTTTTGTAAGGGCTACCACTTCATCACAAAATCTTTTTTTACCATCTTCAAGTCCTAAGATATGATTAGTAGCAGGAGCTAATAATTTGTGAGGATTCGTTTTATATTCAGAGTAATCAAAGCCATGAAACATTCCTCTAATAATGTCTATTCTTTTTAACATTTCATGATACATCTCTTCACTTGGAGTAGCTGTTTTACCTTTACCACCTGAACTTGTATAGACTCTAAGAGCATTTTTTAGTTCATTTGCTATTCCTATATAATCAACAATTAATCCACCACTTTTGCCTTTAAAAACTCTATTGACTCTTGCAATTGCTTGCATTAAATTATGACCTCTCATTGGCTTATCGATGTACATCGTATGAAGACTTGGTACATCAAAGCCTGTTAACCACATATCAACAACAATAACAAGCTTCAGTTCATCATCAATATTTTTAAATCTTTTTTCTATCTCTTTTTTTATTTTTTTAGAATATATGTGTTTTTGTAACTTTTCATCATCACTGGCACTCCCTGTCATTATTACTTTAATGAACCCTTTCATTGGGTCATCATTATGCCAAGATGGACGAAATTTTATAATTTCATTATATAAATCCACAGCTACTTCTCTACTGATTGCTACAATCATCCCTTTACCATCAATTACACTCAATCTATTTTCAAAATGCTCTACTATATCTTTTGCAATAGTGCTTAAACGATCTTTTGCCCCTACTAATTTTTCTAAACTTGCCCACTCTCTTTTTATTTTCTCTTTGTATTGAATATCTTCATCTTTTATTAAATTTTCAACCTCTTCATCAACCTCTTTTAAGTTATCTAAATTAAGTTTTGCCAATCTACTTTCATAATATATTGGTACAGTAGCACCATCTTTTACTGCATCTTCTATATCATAAATCGATATATAGTCTCCAAATACTCTTCTTGTATCTTTATCTTCACTCTCAATAGGTGTTCCAGTAAATCCTATGAAAGTAGCATTAGGCAAAGCATCTCTTAAATATTTAGCATATCCATATTTATAATTTTCACCTCTTAATA
The DNA here is from genome assembly GCF_900115615.1 of Hydrogenimonas thermophila. NCBI lineage: Bacteria > Pseudomonadati > Campylobacterota > Epsilonproteobacteria > Campylobacterales > Hydrogenimonadaceae > Hydrogenimonas > Hydrogenimonas thermophila. Next base: position 20,790 of record NZ_FOXB01000037.1, read on the forward strand.
CCGCTTCAAATCCATAATGGCTTCTATGGGCTTCATCTGCTATGACAATTATGTTTTCTCTTAGAGTTAAGCTTGGAAACTCTCCTTCATCATCTTTTAGAGCAAACTTTTGAATGGTAGTAAATATAATCCCACCACTTGATCTGTTTTTAAGAGTCTCTCTTAAATCATCAATACTTTCTATCTGAATAGGTTTTTGTTTTAAAAGCTCATGAGATTTACTAAATGTGTTTAATAGTTGGTCGTCCAAATCATTTCTATCTGTAATAACAACAATAGTAGGGTTTTTAAGGTCTTTGTCTTGAACTATTTTACCTGTTAAAAACACCATAGAAAGGCTTTTACCGCTTCCTTGTGTATGCCAAATGATTCCTGCTTTTTTATTTTTTGCACTTTTTATAGATTCAATTGCACGTCTTACTGCATGAAATTGATGGTATCCTGCAATTTTTTTGATAATCTCTTTTTCATCATCTTCAAAGGTAATGAAGTTTTGAATATAGTTAGTTAAATACTCTTTTTTGAAAAAACCTCTAATCAATGTTTCAAGCTGATAAGAAAAAGGAGCCTCTTTCTCATCATCAACATACTTCCAATACATAAATCTTTCAAAATTGGCATTCAAGGAGCCTATTTTTGCTGTAACTCCATCACTAATTATCAAAGCTTCATTATATATAAATAAATCTTCTATATTATTTTTATATGTTTGTAGTTGATTGTAAGCTTCAAAAATAGTAGCATCTTCATCAGCTGGATTTTTAAGCTCCATGACAAAAAGAGGCATACCGTTTATAAATACTACAATATCGGGACGATGATTCTTTTTACCAATAACCGTAAATTGATTGACTACTAAAAAATCATTCGCTTGAGGATTTTCAAAATCGATTAATTTTACTATTTCTATAGATTTTTCATCATTCTCAACTTTTTCTACCAATATACCATCTATCAGCTTTTTATGAAACTCTCTATTGTTTTGAATGAGTGAAGAAAAGTTCTGTTTTTTTAATGCAACAATTGCTTCATCAATAGCTTCTATTGGTAAATTATTTATGTTTATTAAAGCATTTTTTAATCTATCTTCCAATAAAACTTCATTATAATCTCTTTCAATCTCGCTTCCATGAAGATAATCAAACCCTAACTCTTTTAACCAATCTATGGCTAACTCTTCTACTTGGTTTTCAGTTATCATATAATGTTCCTTCTGTTAGCAACAATAAAAAAGCTTCAATTGATTCATCATGTTCTTCATCATCATACCAAACTGGGAATATATTTGCTTTTGCTAATCTCTCTTCGATATCTTCTTTTGTTTCAATATCATTCATTTGTAAAAAAACATAATGTTTTGGTAAAGAATGGTTTTCTTGTATTATCTCTTCCATTGTTTTGATAGTTCTATCAGTATTTAAACTACACCCTATAAACAGTAAAGTATTGTGCATTATTTTTTCAAGAGTTAACTTTAAATTATGTTCACTATAAAATTTTTCATATTCTTCTTTTGTTAATATTCTTTTTCTATGATAATTAGCTTTTCCATGCAACTTTATTAACAATCTATATTCATCATTTAAAAATTTTGCTATTTCATCTTCATCAAATCCATAAATAGTATCAGAAAAATTAAATCTATTATCTTCATATACATTTTTAATAACATTATCAAAATTGGTAGTAACTATATGTGATTCTTTAAATGCAAAAGGTAAAAAATTGACACTACCTTTTATTTCTTCTTTATCTAAACTATATTCATTTTCTAATAATTCATTAAATCTCATATGACCTAAATTCTCATAAAGTAATTGTGCAACTTCTTCATATTGACCTTCATTTATCAATTGTTCTATTTCTTCATTAGATACTCTTTCAGTTTGAGATTTTAAATAAAATAGCATATCAGTCCAACTTTTATATCCACTTGGTATAGCCCAAATAAATCCATAAAATAAAAACCCACCTAATATTCCCTAAAAAACACATTTTTTGAAAAAATAAAATGCCTAAATATGCACCAAAATTATCTCTTACATATTTTTACTCCAAAGTTACTACATTTTGAACTATTTTTACGAAATTTCCTTGTTTTTTGACAATAGTATATTGTTATTATATTTTGAAATGCACTGATTTTTAGATTTAAAGTAGTCATTCTAAACTCATCTCATAAGCTTTGTGCCTTATATTTTGAAGTAGTTTGGCAAACTCTTCATTAACCTTTAAAGTGATTTTTCTTGCATGTGTAACTACCTTTCCAGCGATATTATATAG